>NZ_JBFECV010000017.1:0-1110 GCF_041379845.1 Microbacterium sp. BWR-S6Y | reverse complement strand
TGTGATGTCCGGAAAGGTTGTTGTCGATCCTGCGGATGGGCGGGGCTCCGATCGCGGAGTGGTGCCTGTGATGATTGTAGAAGTGCAACCAACCCGGCAGCGCCGCGCGGCGTTCGGCTTCTGATCCGTAGAACCGGGCATATGCCCAACCATCGGCGAGGGTGCGGTGGAACCGCTCGATCTTCCCATTCGTCTGCGGCCGGTAGGGGCGGGTCTTCTTCGCTGTGATCCCAAGCTCCGTGCAGGTGTCGCGCCAGGCATATGACTTGTAGGCGGAGCCGTTGTCTGAGAGGACACGCTCGACCGTGACACCACGGTCGGCGAACCAGGCGACAGCGCGGCGCAGGACACCGATCGCGGTGTCCGCTTTCTCGTCCGAGCAGATCTCGGCGTAGGCGACGCGGGAGTGGTCGTCGATGACGGTGTGAACGAACGCGGTGCCCAGGCGCGGCTCATAGCGGTGGTTCCGGCTCTGCAGACGAGAAGCGGTGGCCTCGCGGTTGCGCTCGCCCTGGACTCGGCCAACGTAACGGTGCCCGCCGCCATCGGGGATGTTGCCGAACTTGGTGACGTCGACATGGAGCAGCGAGCCGGGATGATCATGCTCGTACCGGCGGATCGGCTCACCGCTGACCCGGTCGATATGGCTGAGTCTGTTGATCCGGCATCGCACCAGGACTGCGTGGACGGTCGAGGCGGGCAGACCGAGCTCGCCAGCGATCTGGACCGGGCCAAGACGGCGTCGCCACCTCGCTTTCACGATCTTCTTGACCACGGGCAGCGGTGTCCTCGCCGGCATCGATCGTGGGCGGCTCGATCGATCCGTCATCCCGGTCGGCCCCTCGGCTCGGAACCTGGCAGCCCACTTCCTGGCTGTGACGGGCGAGACCATGAACATCTTCGCCGCCAGGGACGGCGGCCAGCCGTCCTCGACGATCAGGCGCGCCAGCCGAAGACGAGCGCGTGGTGTCAGGGCAGCGTTAGCGTGGGACATGAGGGCCTCCTGGTTCGTGAAGCGGTTGAACTCAACAGCTCCACTTCACAACCGGAGGCCCTCGCTTTTTAGCTCCTCATAGCCGTGTCGCCGAAACAACGTCCCTGGACATCACA
>NZ_JBFECV010000016.1:0-1378 GCF_041379845.1 Microbacterium sp. BWR-S6Y | reverse complement strand
GGGACTGTCTGAATAACGGTGTGTGGGGTCCGGCCTGATCCGAAAGGAGACGGCCGTGGCTGACACGACCGAGTTGTTGGAAGACGCGATGATCGATCCCGTGACGGGAGAGATCATCGATCAGAAGGACCTTGCCGAGCGCCTGCTCGCGCAGGCCAAGGAGCAGGGCGTGAGCCTCGTCGGTCCGGGAGGGCTGCTGAACCAGCTCACGAAGAACGTGCTCGAGACCGCGTTGAATGCGGAGTTGACCGAGCATCTGGGGCACCGGCATGGTGGGACGCCTGCCGGGTCGAACATGCGCAACGGGACCCGGACGAAGACGGTGCTCACCGAGATCGGGCCCGTCGAGATCGAGGTCCCGCGGGATCGAGACGGGTCGTTCGAGCCGGTGATCGTGCCCAAGCGGAAGCGCCGTCTGGACGGGATCGACCAGATCGTGCTCTCCCTCGGCGCCCGCGGGCTAACGACCGGGGAGATCGCGGCGCACTTCGACGAGGTCTACGACGCGAAGGTCTCCAAAGACACGATCAGCCGGATCACCGAGAAGGTGGCCGGTGAGCTCGCGGAATGGTCCTCACGCCCGCTGGATCCGATCTACCCGGTGATCTTCGTCGACGCGATCGTCGTGAAGGTCCGTGACGGGCAGGTGCGCAACACCCCGTTCTACGTCGTCATGGGCGTCACCGTGAACGGAGAACGGGACATTCTCGGGATCTGGGCCGGCGACGGCGCGGAAGGCGCCAGATTCTGGCTGCAGGTGTTCACCGAGCTGAAGAACCGGGGCGTCGAGGACGTGTTCATCGCCGTCTGCGACGGGCTGAAGGGGCTCCCCGATGCGATCAACACCACGTGGGAGCGGACCGTCGTGCAGCAATGCATAGTGCACCTGATCCGCAACAGCTTCCGCTACGCCGGCCGGCAGCACCGCGACGCGATCGTGAAGGGCCTCCGCCCCGTCTACACGGCGCCCAGCGAGGCTGCCGCCAGGGACCGGTTCGCCGAGTTCGCGGCCGAGTGGGGCGGCCGGTATCCGGCGATCGTGCAGCTGTGGGAGAACGCGTGGGCCGAGTTCGTGCCGTTCCTCGAGTACGACGTCGAGATCCGGAAGGTGATCTGCACGACCAACGCGATCGAGTCGATCAACGCCCGCTACCGCCGCGCGGTCCGCGCCCGCGGGCACTTCCCGAACGAGGCAGCGGCACTGAAGTGCCTCTACCTCGTGACCCGGTCACTTGACCCCACCGGTGGTGGCAGGGCACGCTGGGCGATCAGGTGGAAGCCCGCGCTCAACGCGTTTGCGATCACCTTCGCCGGACGGTTCGACAGAACCAATCATTGAAAACCGCCGGGCCTCACACACCCTTTATCGGACAGTCCC
>NZ_JBFECV010000015.1:3562-5222 GCF_041379845.1 Microbacterium sp. BWR-S6Y | reverse complement strand
TTTTGGGGTTGGCGTATGGATACGTCAGTAATGATGTTTCTCTTTGGTCAGTTTCAAACTCGCTGCGGTCACTGTTTTCCCGGTGGTTGTATGCATTTCTTTTTTACGGAGAGTTTGATCCTGGCTCAGGATGAACGCTGGCGGCGTGCTTAACACATGCAAGTCGAACGGTGAAGCCAAGCTTGCTTGGTGGATCAGTGGCGAACGGGTGAGTAACACGTGAGCAACCTGCCCTGGACTCTGGGATAAGCGCTGGAAACGGCGTCTAATACTGGATATGAGCCTCTTCCGCATGGTGGGGGTTGGAAAGATTTTTTGGTCTGGGATGGGCTCGCGGCCTATCAGCTTGTTGGTGAGGTAATGGCTCACCAAGGCGTCGACGGGTAGCCGGCCTGAGAGGGTGACCGGCCACACTGGGACTGAGACACGGCCCAGACTCCTACGGGAGGCAGCAGTGGGGAATATTGCACAATGGGCGGAAGCCTGATGCAGCAACGCCGCGTGAGGGATGACGGCCTTCGGGTTGTAAACCTCTTTTAGCAGGGAAGAAGCGAAAGTGACGGTACCTGCAGAAAAAGCGCCGGCTAACTACGTGCCAGCAGCCGCGGTAATACGTAGGGCGCAAGCGTTATCCGGAATTATTGGGCGTAAAGAGCTCGTAGGCGGTTTGTCGCGTCTGCTGTGAAATCCCGAGGCTCAACCTCGGGCCTGCAGTGGGTACGGGCAGACTAGAGTGCGGTAGGGGAGATTGGAATTCCTGGTGTAGCGGTGGAATGCGCAGATATCAGGAGGAACACCGATGGCGAAGGCAGATCTCTGGGCCGTAACTGACGCTGAGGAGCGAAAGGGTGGGGAGCAAACAGGCTTAGATACCCTGGTAGTCCACCCCGTAAACGTTGGGAACTAGTTGTGGGGACCATTCCACGGTTTCCGTGACGCAGCTAACGCATTAAGTTCCCCGCCTGGGGAGTACGGCCGCAAGGCTAAAACTCAAAGGAATTGACGGGGACCCGCACAAGCGGCGGAGCATGCGGATTAATTCGATGCAACGCGAAGAACCTTACCAAGGCTTGACATACACCAGAACGGGCCAGAAATGGTCAACTCTTTGGACACTGGTGAACAGGTGGTGCATGGTTGTCGTCAGCTCGTGTCGTGAGATGTTGGGTTAAGTCCCGCAACGAGCGCAACCCTCGTTCTATGTTGCCAGCACGTAATGGTGGGAACTCATGGGATACTGCCGGGGTCAACTCGGAGGAAGGTGGGGATGACGTCAAATCATCATGCCCCTTATGTCTTGGGCTTCACGCATGCTACAATGGCCGGTACAAAGGGCTGCAATACCGTGAGGTGGAGCGAATCCCAAAAAGCCGGTCCCAGTTCGGATTGAGGTCTGCAACTCGACCTCATGAAGTCGGAGTCGCTAGTAATCGCAGATCAGCAACGCTGCGGTGAATACGTTCCCGGGTCTTGTACACACCGCCCGTCAAGTCATGAAAGTCGGTAACACCTGAAGCCGGTGGCCCAACCCTTGTGGAGGGAGCCGTCGAAGGTGGGATCGGTAATTAGGACTAAGTCGTAACAAGGTAGCCGTACCGGAAGGTGCGGCTGGATCACCTCCTTTCTAAGGAGCATCTGGCACTGATGGCCTTCGGGTTGT
>NZ_JBFECV010000015.1:0-3462 GCF_041379845.1 Microbacterium sp. BWR-S6Y | reverse complement strand
TGATCTTCGGATTGTTCTGGTGAAGATGATCTTAAAGATCATTAGTCAATTTTTTGACGATTCAACTCATGTGATTTCAAGTCTTTAAGAGCAAACGGTGGATGCCTTGGCATCTGGAGCCGAAGAAGGACGTAGCAATCTGCGATAAGCCTCGGGGAACTGATAAGCGAGTTTTGATCCGAGGGTGTCCGAATGGGGAAACCCCGCCAGGGCGCGTGCGTACCTGGTGACTCCCGCCTGAATATATAGGGCGGGTAGAGGGAACGTGGGGAAGTGAAACATCTCAGTACCCACAGGAAGAGAAAGCAACAGCGATTCCGTGAGTAGTGGCGAGCGAAATCGGATCAGGCTAAACCTCATGCGTGTGATACCCGGCAGGGGTTGCGTGTGGGGGGTTGTGGGACTTTTCGGATTGTTCTGCCGAGCAGTCGACGTGACAAGAGGGTATAGACGAACGGTTTTGAATGGCCGGTCATAGAGGGTGCGAACCCCGTAGTCGAAATGCTTGTTCTTGGCGTGAAGAGTATCCCAAGTAGCACGGGGCCCGAGAAATCCCGTGTGAATCTGTCAGGACCACCTGATAAGCCTAAATACTCCCAGATGACCGATAGCGGACAAGTACCGTGAGGGAAAGGTGAAAAGTACCCCGGGAGGGGAGTGAAATAGTACCTGAAACCGTTTGCTTACAAACCGTTGGAGCCTCCTTAGTAGGGGTGACAGCGTGCCTTTTGAAGAATGAGCCTGCGAGTTAGCGATACGTGGCGAGGTTAACCCGTGTGGGGTAGCCGTAGCGAAAGCGAGTCTGAATAGGGCGATTTTAGTCGCGTGTCCTAGACCCGAAGCGAAGTGATCTATCCATGGCCAGGTTGAAGCGACGGTAAGACGTCGTGGAGGACCGAACCCACTTAGGTTGAAAACTGAGGGGATGAGCTGTGGATAGGGGTGAAAGGCCAATCAAACTTCGTGATAGCTGGTTCTCTCCGAAATGCATTTAGGTGCAGCGTTGCGTGTTTCTTGCCGGAGGTAGAGCTACTGGATGGCCGATGGGCCCTACAAGGTTACTGACGTCAGCCAAACTCCGAATGCCGGTAAGTGAGAGCGCAGCAGTGAGACTGTGGGGGATAAGCTTCATAGTCGAGAGGGAAACAACCCAGACCACCAACTAAGGTCCCTAAGCGCGTGCTAAGTGGGAAAGGATGTGGAGTTGCTTTGACAACCAGGAGGTTGGCTTAGAAGCAGCCACCCTTGAAAGAGTGCGTAATAGCTCACTGGTCAAGTGATTCCGCGCCGACAATGTAACGGGGCTCAAGCACGCCACCGAAGTTGTGGCATTGACATTTTTGGTAGGCCTTCGTGGTCCAGCCGTGTTGATGGGTAGGAGAGCGTCGTGTGGCGAGTGAAGCGGCGGGGTGACCCAGCCGTGGACGCTACACGAGTGAGAATGCAGGCATGAGTAGCGAAAGACGTGTGAGAAACACGTCCTCCGAAAGACCAAGGGTTCCAGGGTCAAGCTAATCTTCCCTGGGTAAGTCGGGACCTAAGGCGAGGCCGACAGGCGTAGTCGATGGACAACGGGTTGATATTCCCGTACCGGCGAAGAACCGCCCAAGCTAATCCAGTGGTGCTAAGAGTCCTAGCTCGGAATGTTCCGGATCCCTTCGGGGTGATGGTCGTCCGTGTGAACGCTCGACCCCATGCTGGTGCGGCTAGCGTATTAACAGGTGTGACGCAGGAAGGTAGCCCAAGCCAGGCGATGGTTGTCCTGGTGCAAGTGCGTAGGCCAAGTGATAGGCAAATCCGTCACTTATTCAGGCTGAGACACGATGCGGATAAAAAGTGGGTGATCCTATGCTGCCGAGAAAAGCATCGACGCGAGGTTCTAGCTGCCCGTACCCCAAACCGACTCAGGTGGTCAGGTAGAGAATACCAAGGAGATCGAGAGAATCGTGGTTAAGGAACTCGGCAAAATGCCCCCGTAACTTCGGGAGAAGGGGGGCCATCCACTTATTAGGACTTGCTCCGAAAGGGTGTGGTGGCCGCAGAGACTAGTGGGTAGCGACTGTTTACTAAAAACACAGGTCCGTGCCAAGTCGCAAGACGATGTATACGGACTGACGCCTGCCCGGTGCTGGAAGGTTAAGAGGACCGGTTAGCCGCAAGGCGAAGCTGAGAATTTAAGCCCCAGTAAACGGCGGTGGTAACTATAACCATCCTAAGGTAGCGAAATTCCTTGTCGGGTAAGTTCCGACCTGCACGAATGGCGTAACGACTTCCCAACTGTCTCAACCGCGAACTCGGCGAAATTGCATTACGAGTAAAGATGCTCGTTACGCGCAGCAGGACGGAAAGACCCCGTGACCTTTACTACAGCTTGGTATTGGTGTTCGGTGTGGCTTGTGTAGGATAGGTGGGAGACGGTGAAGCATTCACGCCAGTGAGTGTGGAGTCATTGTTGAAATACCACTCTGGTCACTCTGGATATCTAACTTAGGACCGTGATCCGGTTCAGGGACAGTGCCTGGTGGGTAGTTTAACTGGGGCGGTTGCCTCCCAAAATGTAACGGAGGCGCCCAAAGGTTCCCTCAACCTGGTTGGCAATCAGGTGGCGAGTGTAAGTGCACAAGGGAGCTTGACTGTGAGACTGACAGGTCGAGCAGGGACGAAAGTCGGGACTAGTGATCCGGCAGTGGCTTGTGGAAGCGCTGTCGCTCAACGGATAAAAGGTACCTCGGGGATAACAGGCTGATCTTGCCCAAGAGTCCATATCGACGGCATGGTTTGGCACCTCGATGTCGGCTCGTCGCATCCTGGGGCTGGAGTAGGTCCCAAGGGTTGGGCTGTTCGCCCATTAAAGCGGTACGCGAGCTGGGTTTAGAACGTCGTGAGACAGTTCGGTCCCTATCCGCTGCGCGCGTAGGAAGTTTGAGAGGATCTGACCCTAGTACGAGAGGACCGGGTTGGACGAACCTCTGGTGTGTCAGTTGTTCCGCCAGGAGCACCGCTGATTAGCTACGTTCGGGATGGATAACCGCTGAAAGCATCTAAGCGGGAAGCCGGCCTCAAGATGAGACTTCCATACCCTTTTGGGTGAGAGGCTCCCAGCCAGACTACTGGGTTGATAGGCCGGATGTGGAAGCGCAGTAATGCGTGAAGCTGACCGGTACTAATAAGCCGATGACTTGATAACACACCGTTTTAGGTGCTTGCGTCCACTGAGTGGTTCTCGATGTACGGTCGAGAACAACACAACAATGAAACACATGTCGTTGTTGGTTTTTGAAACACATCAATAGTGTTTCGGCGGCCATAGCGAGAGGGAAACGCCCGGTCACATTCCGAACCCGGAAGCTAAGCCTCTCAGCGCCGATGGTACTGCAGGGGGGACCCTGTGGGAGAGTAGGACACCGCCGGACTTCCTTTACCGAAATGGCCACCCAACGCTGGGTGGCCATTTCGCATTTA
>NZ_JBFECV010000014.1:0-5788 GCF_041379845.1 Microbacterium sp. BWR-S6Y | reverse complement strand
ATGAGGGCCTCCTGGTTCGTGAAGCGGTTGAACTCAACAGCTCCACTTCACAACCGGAGGCCCTCGCTTTTTAGCTCCTCATAGCCGTGTCGCCGAAACAACGTCCCTGGACATCACAGCTAGTGGATCGTCGTCGACAGGCCGCCGCGGGAGCGGCCGACCGCCTGGCCAGGCGGCTCGACGTCCCGATTCGTGTGATTCGATCCGGCCCCCTGTCAGGCGCTTCGTGTTCGTCGCGTGCTGATGCGCAAGAGCGATCGGTGGAATCCACCGACAGCGACCAATCCACCAGCCCCGCCTCGTCCGCGACGGCGGTCAGCGCCGCGAGCACCGCGACCCACGTGCCTTCCGTGGCCATGCGGTGATGCCAGTTCCACACGGTCTGCCACGGCCCGAACAGTCCCGCCGGGAGGTGACCCATGAGGAGAACGTGGCGAAACTCGACCAGCTGGAGTAGTGGCGGCACGTAGAATCCGGGACTGGGTTCCGGCACAAGACACGCCGCTTCGCGCTCTGGCGGAGCGCCGGTTCGGACAGTTGTAGCGGAATCGTTCGTTTCCGGTGCCTCGTCGTGGATTAGAGGATTCCAACAGTTCTGTTCCGAGCTGTCCGAGGATGTTGAAGATAGCGCACCTATGCGTACATCTTCATCGTGCGAGGTATACGTGCATCCCGAAGCCAGCCGGATCGCTCGCGGTCAATCGCGGTAGGCGTACACGGCGAGGGACCGGCTTGTGGGCGCGTCGTCGTTCGCTTCGCTCCACCGCGCGAAGGGCCCAAGCGGACTCCTCTGGTCTCGTGACGGGCGTTCACTCCGGGTACCTGTGAATCCGTCGACACGCTGTCCTGAGACGCGGGACCGAAATTCGTAGTGTGGTCAAGCAGAGGTTTCCCGAGGATCGGCTTCGGCCGCCCTGACCTGACCGCCTTCGCGTCTTATCCCAATCGGCTCTGATCGGGTCTGCCGATCCTTTCGACGAGAACGCAGCGACATCACAGCCACCCAACCCCGACCGTCCGCGAAGCCGGGACACGTCACATGGCCTGTGCTGCGGGCGTGTCGAGGTGGGTCGTCCACGGGCGACGCGGGAGCGTCGACGCGACGTGCTGAGAGGTGGTTCCAGTCGAGCACTAGCACACCGGCTACAGGCATGGCGATAGGTCAGGAACGGCGTCGCTCCCTACGCAGGAGGGAGCGCAGAGTCTCGACGTTCGCGTAGCCGACCCGTAGCGCGATCTCGGCGGAGGTGAGGTCCGTGGTTGCTGAAAGGTGCCGAGCTCGTTCGATGCGAAGCCGTTGGACGAAGCCGAGCGGAGTGAGGTTGAGCGCCGCACGGACTCGTCGTTCGAGGGTGCGCCGGCTGGTGCCGAGCGACTGCGCGACGACGGCGACGTTGAACGGTTCGTCCAGGCGGGCGCGCACGAAGCGTTCGAACTCGACGACGATCGGGTCCTCGTGCCGGAGATGTTCGTAGGCGACGAAGGCCGCCTGCGACGGGCGCTCGTCGATGAGGAGAAGCTTGGCGACATGTTGGGCCAGGTCGGGGCTGATCGATCGCACGAGTGAGAGCGCGAGGTCGATGTGGGCGAAGGCGGCGCCGGCGGTGACGAGGTTCCCGTCGGCCACGACCATGGTGTCGAGATCGAGGGCGACGGTCGGATAGCGCTTCAGGAACTCCGGCCCCAGGAACCAGCTGGTCGTGGCCCGCCGATGATGCATCCGTCCGGTCTCGGCGACAGCGAACACGCCGGTGCACGCCGCGGCGATCCGGGTGGTCGCCTCGTCGAGGCGCCCGAGCGAGGCGATGACCGAACGAGCATCTCGGCTCTGGAGGGCGTCGTTGGTAGCGGCGGCCGTGAGGGTTCCAAGCGCAGGGACGACGACCACGTCGAACTCTCCGGACTCCGACAGCGGGTGGTCCACCGACAGGGTCATCGATGCCGTCGTGGTCACTCGCCGTTTCGGTCCGAGGATGGCGAGTTCGATCGGGTCGATCCGCGGGTCGACATCGCCGCGAGCTCCGTCGGCCACCCGCACGATGTCGATGATCGACGCGATAGCCGAACCGAAGCAGCCGTCGATCGCGATCAGTCCGATACGCATGACGTAAACAATAGCAATACTGCCGTATACGCCATTCCCTACCGGCCCTCGCTCGTCATACGCTGAACTCGTCCTACGAAGAACCCCGATTTCAAGGAGAGTCCCTCATGTCCACACCCGCATCACTTCCGTATGCCTTCGTCGCCAAGATCGTCGCGGCCGATGGACAGCACGACGCGCTCGCCGATCTGCTCGCCAGCGCTGTCGCACTCGCCAACGAAGAGGTAGGAACGATTGTCTGGTTCGCGGTCAGGACCCACGCCGACACCTTCTGGATCTTCGATGCATTCCTCGACGAGGCCGCTCGCGACGCCCACGCCAACGGCGCCATCGTCGCAGCCCTGACGGACAATCAGCACCTCCTCAGCGCAGCACCCGAGATCATGGCGGCCGACGTCCTCGCGTCCAAGCTCCCGTAGTCCGCCCACGCACGTCCGCAACGCGAACACAACACGAGCGCTGTCGGTCACAAACTCAACAGGCAAACCAACGGGCGGCTCTGGAGCGGCTCGAGCCACAAAGCGCACGCCACACTCGAAGGAGCAATTGATGCCATCTATTCCTACATTGTCGTTGGACGACGCCAAACGTGTCATCGCGGCAGCAGAAGCTGAATCCAGCACGCAGGGTCAGCCCAGTAACATCGCCGTCGTCGATGCCGGCGGCAATCTCGTCGCTCACGTACGGATGGACGGAGCGTGGCTGGGCAGCATCGACATCTCGATCAACAAAGCTTTCACGGCCCGAGCGTTCGACACAGCCACCAAAGACCTCGGCGACCTCGCCCAACCCGGTGAGCAGTTTTACGGCATCAACGCCTCCAACGACGGTCGGGTGATGATCTTCGCCGGTGGCATCCCGCTCGAGCGCGACGGCCAGGTCGTCGGCGCCGTCGGCGTCAGCGGAGGAACCGGCGTCCAAGACCAGGCCGTCGCCGAAGCCGCCGCTAGCGCCTTCTGAGACCGACCCGCACCGAACCCGGCCCCCGGCCGGCACGGGGCTGGATGCGTGCGTCGTCGACGTAGACGGTCACGGCTCGGACCTGACGGCCAACCAGCACCTCCTCGGCGCAGCACCGAGATCATGGCGGCCGACGTCCACGCGTCCAAGCTCCCGTAGTCCGCCAACGCACGAGACGATCGCGCCCCTCCGAGCCGTAGCCAGGTCGCGACGCAACGCCACGCTGCGTTGCCGAGCGGTGCGAGGCCTATCGACACACGGACAGGATGCCGGCCGCGAGGGGTCCGTCGCAGAGGAGAGCGACGTCGGTGTCGGGCAGAGCCGTGAGTCCAGCGCATCGCGCGACCACCAGAACCGAACAGCCCCTGACCTGCGTTTCCGCAGGTCAGGGGCTGTTCGCCGGAGCCCCCCGTGGGAATCGAACCGACGACCTCATCACGTCGGCTTTGCGTCTATCGCTTGATGCGCCCACTGGGCAAACGAGCCGCTGACCTGCGCAAACGCCGAGCGTGGGGGACACCGCCATCCGGTGGTGACCGACGACGACCGACCAGTACCGACCGTTTCACCGGAGCTTGCGGCGGCGCCGAAGCCGAGCAAGCTCCATTCCTTTAGCTCACCGCGCCCTCCTCCTCGCCGGTCCCGTCGTCGTCGAAGACGTTTCGGGGGTCTTCTGAGACGACGGTGTAGGTCGGCCGGGACGCGTTGGTCCGCAGATAGACGTGGAGGTCTCCCGACGACGGAGGTTCCTACGCCATCCATCCGAAAGACCTCGACGTGACCGACGCTACCCCGCCGGCCGGCTTCGGCCGCCCTGACCTGACCTGACCGCCTTCGCTCGACTCGACGGCCTCGGTCTGAGCGTGACCGGACAACGACTTGAACCGGATCGTGCGGTCCGCGTGCCGCGTGATGGAACCAGATCAGTGGTGCCGACGGTGCGGCAGCGAAGGCGCTGCTCGTGACACCGTGATCCGGCGGTTGGCCCACGAGCCGCAGGGCTGGCGACCGACCGTGCTGGAAGTTGTAGTGCGCCGCTACCGCTGTGCCGACTGCGGACACGTGTGGCGCCAAGACACCAGCGCCGCGGCGGAACCACGCGCGAAGCTCTCGCGCACCGGGCTGCGGTGTGCGCTGGAGGGGATCGTGGTCGCACACCTCACCGTCGCCCGTGTCGCCGAGGGACTCGGGGTCGCGTGGGACACCGCCCCAACGGCGCGGTCTTGGCTGAAGGCAAGCGACTGCTGATCAACGACCCACGCGGTTTGAGGGCGTGAACGTCATCGGCGTCGATGAGCACGTCTGGCGCCATACCAGGCTTGGCGACAAGTACGTTACCGTGATCATCGACCTCACCCCAGTCCGCGATGGCGCCGGCCCAGCAAGGCTGCTCGACATGGTCGAGGGCCGGTCGAAGGCGGCGTTCAAGACCTGGCTCGCCGACCGCGACGACGCCTTCCGTGAGCGGTCGAGGTGGTCACGATGGACGGCTCCATCGGGTTCAAGACCGCCGCTGCAGAGGAGATCCCGGACGCGGTCACGGTGATGGATCCCTTCCACGTCGTGCGCCTGGCCGGTGACGCCCTCGACAGGTGTCGGCGCCGGGTCCAACTCGCGCTCCACGGGCACCGTGGGTTCAGGGACGACCCGCTCTACAAGTCGCGGCGCACGCTACACACCGGCGCGGACCTGCTCACCAACAAGCAGAGCGACAGGCTACGCGCGCTGTTCGTTGGTGACGCTCACGTCGAGGCCGAGGCGACCTGGGGTGTTTACCAGCGCATGACCGCCGCCTATCGCCACGAGGACCGGCAACGTGGCCGCGAGCTCATGGAGAAGCTGATCACCGACCTCAGCGCCGGCGTCCCTAAGGTGCTCACCGAGCTCACCACCCTGGGCCGGACCCTGGAGAAGCGAGCCGCTGACGTGCTCGCCTACTTCGAACGACCCGGCACTAGCAACGGGCCGACCGAGGGGCTCAACGGACGGCTCGAACACCTACGCGGCTCCGCACTCGGGTTCCGCAACCTGACCAACTACATCGCCCGAAGCCTGCTCGAGACCGGCGGCTTCAGACCCCAACCCCTACACCCCCGATTGGGATGAGCCGCTTTCCGGGGGTGAAGCGCAGCGTGTCAAGCTCGCGACCGAGTTGCAGCGGGCGCAGCGCCGAGACACGCTGTACGTCTTGGACGAGCCGACCTCCGGGCTCCACTGCGCCGACACGGATCGTCTGGTCGCGCATCTGCAGACGCTCGTCAAGGCGGGTAATACTGGCGTCGTCGCGGCAGAGCTCGATATGCGTGTCATCGCAGTGGCCGACCACGTGATCGATCTAGGGCCCGGTGCGGGCGACGCTGGCGGGACCGTGGTTGCAGCTAACACGCCCGAGCACGTCGCGAACAAAGGCGTCGGTGCTTCCGCCGGCTACCTCACCGCCGCACCGCACGCAGCCATCAACGTAACCCCATCCTGACGAGTGACGAGATCGTAGTCTCGGGCGGGGAGCTTAGAGGCCAGGACGTCCAACTCCTCGATCGTGGGTTCGCTAAACAGTTTGCCGGCCAGAAGCGCGGATCCCCCCGCGATAGAGAGACACGCCCTAGCTGTGATGTCCAGGGACGTTGTTTCGGCGACACGGCTATGAGGAGCTAAAAAGCGAGGGCCTCCGGTTGTGAAGTGGAGCTGTTGAGTTCAACCGCTTCACGAACCAGGAGGCCCTCA
>NZ_JBFECV010000013.1:0-10586 GCF_041379845.1 Microbacterium sp. BWR-S6Y | reverse complement strand
TGAGGGCCTCCTGGTTCGTGAAGCGGTTGAACTCAACAGCTCCACTTCACAACCGGAGGCCCTCGCTTTTTAGCTCCTCATAGCCGTGTCGCCGAAACAACGTCCCTGGACATCACACCTAGGTCGTCAGACGATGGCTGCGCGGAGTTCCGCGGCGGCAGCACCGACATCGGGAGCGCCGTAGATCGCGCCTCCCGCCACAGCCACCTGCGCACCAGATTCCTGCACCGAAGCGATCGTCGAGCTATTGATGCCGCCTGCGACTGAGAACGGCACGCCCGAAGCTTTGCCGTCCTCGAGCAGGGTGGCAAAGGTGAAGCCCTCTTCGGCCTGCTCGTCGAGGCCTGCGTGCATTTCGACGAACTCTGCTCCAAGTGCAACGACCTCTTTCGCACGCTGCGCCTTGTCGCTGACGCCGATGAGATCGACGACAACGCCCTTACCGTGCTTCTTCGCCGCCTTCACGGCACCGGCGATCGTGCTGTCACCGGCACTACCGAGGACCGTCACGAGATCGGCACCCGCAGTGAAGGCAATGTCAGCCTCGAGCTCGCCGGCATCCATCGTCTTGAGGTCGGCGAAGACGACCTTGTCGGGGTGGGCCTTCTTGATCGCGGTGATCGCCGAAAGGCCAGCACTCTTGATAAGCGGGGTACCGAGCTCGAGGATGTCGACGTGCGGCGCGGCGGCAGCAGCGAGTTCGAGGGCGGCCTCGGTGGAGAGGGTGTCCATGGCAAACTGCAGTTTCATTTGGATTCCTTTCGTGCAGTGGTTTGAGTCATTCGAGATTTGCGTGGCGAGGCCAGAGCTCATCAGCGGTCAAGCCGGAGCGGCGCCAGAGTGTGTGGAAAAGCGCGTCGCCGAGGACAACGACCAATTGCTCGAAGAGACTGCCCGCATACTGCTCAGATGCCGCTCCAGAGCGATCAAGCTTGTCTGCTGCCGGCACGACTACCGTGACGGCTGCCAGCGTTGCGAGCGGAGAGTCGGGGACTGTTGTAATAGCCGCCACCCGGGCGCCAGCATCGACGGCAGTCTGTGCCGCGCGCACGATGCCGCCCGTCGTTCCGGAACCGCTGGCAGCGAGGAGCAAGTCACCTGGTTCGATCGCAGGAGCGGTGACCTCCCCGACGACGTGGACGGCTAGACCAAGATGCATGAGTCGCATCGCGGTCATTCGCAGCGCGAGCCCCGATCGGCCTGCACCCAGCACGAAGACTCGCGGAGCAGCGCCGACGATATCCGCGAGCTCCGCCAATCCCGCCCGGTCGCGAGCGATCAGTCTGTCTGTGGCGAGTTCGAGTTCGCGGGCGATGCGGCTGAGCGAGTTACCCACACCGGTTTCGAGGACATCCATCGCCCTATCATCACGGCCGTCAGCCACGTTGGCTCCCCCGCAAAGGAGCAGGTCCACCTACCCGTAGGCATGGGCCTACCTGAGTGGATAGGTTGTCACCGTGGACTTTACCGAACTGTCGTCGCCCGCGTCACGTCAGCATGTCGCCGACCACGCCCGAATCGTCGCCGAGCATGCTGACCGGCAGGCGATCACGCTTGAATCTATGCTCGCGCTTCTGCGATCGCCCCGCCTCGATGACCGCGCAGCACGCAACATGGCGATCGAGGCGGCAACGAGCGCCTTAATCGGGCTGCGCGCTGTTACCGATCAGGAACGCAGCAGCATCCTCGAACCCGTCGTCGGTGCGTTCGCCCGACTGCAGAGCGACCTCCTCCCACTCGTCCGGTTCGGCGATCTCGACGTGCAGTTCGTTGAGCCGCCCGCGACCGGTCGGGCACTCCCAGGAGAGGTCGCGCACGCGGCGCGCGCCATCGTCCGCAGCTCGGTGCTCGCACTCGCGGATCGCAGCCAGGCTCGGCGGGTGCGCATCCAGTGGGACTGCGACGGCCTAAATCTCCTGATCAGCATCCGAGATGACGGGGCCGGCGAACTTTCCGCACACGACGACTCGATCCGCC
Source organism: Microbacterium sp. BWR-S6Y (assembly GCF_041379845.1). Lineage (NCBI taxonomy): Bacteria > Bacillati > Actinomycetota > Actinomycetes > Micrococcales > Microbacteriaceae > Microbacterium > Microbacterium sp. BWR-S6Y. Next base: position 8,609 of record NZ_JBFECV010000013.1, on the reverse strand, counting down.
CAATCGTCGAACGCGTCACAGCCCTCGACGGCGCGATTGCGGTCTCCTCAACACCCGGCTGGGGGTCCTCAGTCGACATCCGGCTTCCCCTCGATCCGCCGGCGGAACCCGGGCCACTTCCGGAATTCTCACAACTCTCCATACGCGAACGAGATGTGTTACGGCTTCTCGTATCGGGAGCGCGCAATGCCGAAATCGCGGAAGAGCTCCTCATCTCCGTCAACACGGTGAAGTTCCATGTGTCGAACCTTCTCCGGAAGATCGGCGCGCGCAATCGGGCGCAGCTTATTGCAACGTCGAGATGATTCCCACCAGCGGTCACCCGTGGTCTAACCCGACACCGATCGGAGCGAAAACGACGACACACAGCAAAGCTGCTCACAGGTCAGTACGATCCGGTCATGACTTCGTCTGATTCTTCACCCGCCGCCGACGCGCTGGTTCGGGTCTCGGGTGCTCGGGAGCACAACCTGCGGAATGTGGACCTCTCCGTTCCGCGGGATTCGCTAGTGGTGTTCACGGGTGTGTCGGGTTCCGGGAAGTCATCGTTGGCGTTTGGGACGCTGTACGCGGAGTCGCAGCGACGGTATCTGGAGTCGGTGGCGCCGTACGCTCGCCGTCTGATCGATCAGGCGGGCGTTCCCGATGTGGACTCCATCACCGGGATGCCGCCGGCCGTGGCGTTGCAGCAGCAGCGTGGAGGACGCAGTGCCCGGTCCACGGTGGGAAGCATCACCACGGTGTCCAGTCTCGTGCGGATGCTGTACTCCCGCGCCGGGGACTATCCGGATGGGCAGCCGATGCTCTACGCGGAGGATTTTTCTGCGAACACGGTGCAGGGGGCCTGCCCGGAGTGTCACGGCATTGGTCGTGTCTACGCGGTGCCCGAGGAGCGGATGGTGCCGGATCCGTCGCTCACGATCCGGGAGCGCGCGATCGCGTCCTGGCCGACGGCATGGCACGGACACCAGCTCCGCGACGTGTTAGTGGCCCTCGGCTATGACGTTGACGTGCCATGGAAAGATCTGCCACGAAAAGACCGGGACTGGATCCTTTACACGGATGAGACCCCGTTCGTTCCGGTCCACTCCCGGTTGACGCTTGCTGAGGCTCGCGCCGCGACCAAGGCCGGGGTCGAGCCGAGCTATTCGGGCACCTTCGTCGGAGCCCGCCGGTATGTGTTGGACACATTCGCGAACTCGAAGAGCGCGTCGATGAAGCGCCGCGTCGCGCAGTACCTCGACGCTGCCCTATGCCCGGTTTGTCACGGGAAGCGGCTGAAGCCTGAAGCGCTCTCGGTCACGTTCGAGGGCCTGGACATCGCGGAGTTCTCGCAGTTGCCGCTTCGAGAGCTTGCTGACATGCTCTCCGACGTTGTTGCGGGAGCGCAACAGGCCGAGACCGTTCCGAATGGTGCTGTGCTTCATGCCAATTCCCGTCGCGCAGCCACGGAGCAGCGCATCGCCGCCGGAGGGTCCGCGCACGCCGCCGCATCCGATGTGCGCCGCACCGCAAACCGTTCGCCGGAGAAGCGCGCCGCTGCGTCCAGGCTCGCTTCCGGGCTGATCGAGCGACTCCGCCCACTGACCGATCTTGGCCTCGGGTATCTGTCGTTAAGTCGAACCACCCCGACCCTGTCGGGTGGCGAGTTGCAACGAATCAGGCTCGCCACACAGCTCAGCTCCGACCTGTTCGGCGTCGTCTATGTCCTCGATGAACCATCCGCAGGCCTTCACCCACAAGACGTGACAGCGCTCTTGAAGATCCTCGACGGGCTCAAGAGAAGCGGAAACAGCCTGTTCGTCGTCGAACACTCCGTCGATGTCATGCGGCACGCGGACTGGCTCGTGGACATCGGCCCCGGCGCGGGCGAGCATGGCGGCCGCGTTCTCTACAGCGGTCCTACCGATGGGCTTGCCGACGTCAAGGACTCAGTGACACGCGGCTACCTATTCGGTGGCAGTGGACTGCCCCCGCACACCCCTCGCGACCCGCGCGGGTGGCTCCACTTGAAAGACGTGACTCGTAACAACCTGCACGGCGTCTCCATCGACATTCCCATGGGTGTTTTCACCGCGGTTACCGGAGTCTCGGGTTCCGGCAAGTCGAGCTTGGTTAGCCAGGCCCTCCCGGCTCTCGTCGGTGATCGCCTCGGTCAGAGCATTCCGGTGGAGGACGAACCGACCGGCGACGAGCTGCTCCTTGCCGATACCCCAGAGCGGCTCGACGGTGTCCTCGACGGCTCTCTCGAGGGGGTCCGGCGGGTTGTCAACATCGATCAACGACCCATCGGCCGAACCCCCCGATCGAACGTTGCAACATATACGGGCTTGTTCGACCACGTCCGTAGACGCTTCGCTGAGACGCCCGAGGCTCGCTCGCGTGGGTACAAGCCCGGCCGTTTCTCCTTCAATGTCTCCGGCGGCCGCTGCCCCACCTGTGAGGGCGAAGGGTCCGTGATGGTCGAGCTACTCTTCCTCCCATCCGTGTACACCGAATGCCCCGATTGTCACGGGACCCGGTACAAAGCCTCGACCCTTGAGATCACTTGGCGGGAGCGCACCATCGCTGACGTGCTTGCGATGAGCGTTGAGGAAGCCCACCCGTTCTTTGACGGGGAAGACGACATCACCCGCTCACTAGCTGCACTGTCAGACGTGGGTCTCGGATACTTGCGACTCGGACAACCGGCAACCGAGCTCTCTGGAGGTGAGGCACAACGCGTGAAGCTCGCAAGCGAGCTACAGCGCGCACAACGAGGGGACACCTTGTATGTTCTCGACGAACCAACTTCGGGCCTGCACTGCGCTGACGCTGACCGGCTCGTGACGCATCTGCAAACTCTCGTCGACGCAGGAAACACCGTCGTCGCGGTGGAACTCGACATGCGGGTGGTGGCAGCAGCCGACTACGTCATCGACCTCGGACCCGGCGCCGGCGATGATGGCGGCGCAGTCGTCGCCGCTGGAACTCCTGCACAAGTTGCCGAGAACGGCGTCGGCGCGTCCGCGGAATACCTTGCTGCGGCGATCAAACTGGTCGTTGCGGCTACCTGAGCAGAAGAGCCGACGCTTGACAACCGCACCGCGCCCACCCCGCGGAGGAAAGCTTCAGCCGCTCCGCGGGGTTAGCTGCGCCGGAGGTGCCGCCGTTTAGGCCGACCGCTCCCATGAGTGTTCCTCCAAGCCACGCGGCGAGTCCCAGGTCGTGGATGCTTCGGCCGAGGTGTTGCGAGTCGACATGTCAGCGCCTTCCGGTTAGGAGTTCTGACCACACACCTATTCGTTGGATGGGCACACGAATTGCCAAGCACCCGAATCGGTGCTCGCCCCACCCCCATGTGCTGGATGCCCTCCTCTGGCCATTTACCACAACGGCGTGCGATGCGCATCCGTTCGGGAGACCCTCAACCTCACTGCCAGTCTTACGTCGTAAGCGCCCTATGAGGGCGATACTCATCCCCCTGGGCGTCTTCGCCTCTTCACGAAAGGGTTCTCTCATGGATTTCCCCGCTGTTCTGCAGAACGGATTGGCCGCGGTCATCTCGTTCGTGCCCCTGGCCTTGCTGTTCCTCGTCATCCTCATCGTGGGGCTCATCGTCGCCAAACTCATCTCCAAGGCTCTGGAGAAGCTGCTCGAGAAGGTCGGCTTCGATCGTCTCGTCGAGCGTGGTGGCGTGAAGAAGGCCCTCGCAAAGTCGAAACTCGACGCATCCGACATCGTCGCCAAGATCGTCTACTACGCGCTGGTGCTGTTCGTTTTGCAGTTCGCCTTCGGTGTGTTCGGACCGAACCCCGTCAGTGACCTGCTCGCCGGAATTATCTCGTTCCTGCCGAAGATCATCGTCGCCATCATCATCGTCGTCATCGCCTCGGCGATCGCCGCCGGCGCCAAGGGCCTCATCCAGAACACCCTGAGCGGACTGTCCTACGGCAAAATCCTCGGCAACATCGTCGCCGTGTTCATCCTGTTCCTGGGTGTGACGGCGGCGCTGAACCAGATTGAGGTAGCAACGACCGTCACCACGCCCATCCTCGTCACTGTTCTCGCGATCATCGCCGGTGTCATCATCGTCGGCGCCGGCGGTGGCCTCATCAGGCCGATGCAGCAGCGCTGGGAGGCCCTGCTGACCAAGGCGGAGGAGGAAGCCCCGAAGATTCAGCAGGAGGCTCGCAACGCCCCCTCCGTCGCGGACCAGGCCAAGCAGGCCGGGCAGCAGGTACAAGATGCCGTTAGCTCGCAGCGGCGTTCCGCCCAGCCGCCGCAGCGCCCCGCGCAGCCGCCGCAGATCTGACATTTCCCTCCTGCTGGGCGGGTCGGTCCGGCGTGCCGGGCTGGCCCGCTCAGCATTTTGCGCCTCGGTAACGCGCCCCAATGGACGCTCCACGCGGGGCCGGTCACTGGGAGTAAGCGCGATCCAGGCGCTCCAAAAGCGACTCGAGCGAAACTTCGAATTCTTTGTCTACGCGATCCTCGCTGAGGAGTCCGCACAGTCGGGCCACCTCGGGCGCGTGCTCGAGGTGGCCCGACTGCACATCGCCTTCGGGCGCAGGGGGGTCGTCCTCGTCGAGCGGCTCCTCGGCGGGGCCTATTTCTGCACCGCGGACGGCGGGCTCAAGACGCAATTGGCCGAGCAGGAAGCTGCTGAATGCGCGATACGTGTCGACTGCCTGCCGGGGGTCTCGACCCCCGTCGGCGTTGATCGTCGCGTTCATCGACGAGCAGCGAACCAAGAACCGCGCGGTCGAGTCAGTCTGCCAGGTCCTGCGGGAGCGGGGCGTGCAGGTCGCCGCGCGGACCCATCGGGCCTGGAAACGGGCCGAACCCAGTGCGCGGGCGCGCGCGGACGCGGTGGTCATCGACGCGCTCCTGTCCACAGCGGGCACACGGAAGGGTTATATGGGCGGCGGAAGATGACCGCTCACCTGCGGCGCAGCGGCCTGGTGGTATCCAAGCGGCAGGTGGACCGGCTGATGCGCGATCTCGGGCTGACCAGTCTGGTCCGGGGGCGGCGGGTGCGGACCACGATCCCGGATCGTCATGCCGATCGTGCCCCGGATCTGCTCGATCGGGACTTCACCGCCGAGGCGCCGAACCGCCGCTGGTCCACGGATTTCACTTATGTCACGACGTGGGCGGGGTTCGCTTACGTGTCGTTCATGATCGACTGCTACTCGCGCGATCGTGGGCTGGCACGCCGCAACCGTGAAGACGACCCCGCCGGTAACACTGCGCTGCGAATGGGCTTGTGGCGACGCGACCTTGCCGGTCACCCGGCCGTGGACGGTCTAATACATCACAGCGACGCGGGCTCGCAATCTACGAGAGTGTCGTTCGCGAGACGCTCGCGCCGGAAGGCTTCGCCGCGTCCATCGGATCGATCTGCGACGCGTATGACAACGCCCTAGCCGAGACTGCGAACGGCTACTAAAAGACCGAACTTGTCCGCGGCCCCGCCCGTCTCGTACGGTCGAGGACCTCGAGCTCGCGACCCTCAGATGGGTGCACTGGCACAACACCCAGCGCCTCCACGGCTACCTCGGCGACGTCCCGCCCGCCGAGTTCGAGAACGCGTTCTATGCTGCCCCCAACGACCGCAATCTGCTGGTCGGAATCAAATGGCGCGAGTCTCCAGCAGACCCAGGGCGCTTCAAGTCGCGGCTCTGACTCGGATTGTCAGTTCGCAGCGGGAAGCAAACCCGCGCCGCTGTCCGTGTGGCGGCGACCCTCGCGACGGTGACACAGCGGGGCTCCGAGCGGGCGATGTGAGTTTCGAGGGGGGACCGCCGATTTCGGGATGCTGTTGTCGAAGGGTCGCCACTTTGCCGGCGTCAGCGGTTGCGTGTCGGGGTGGCTGCGGCAGAGGCGAGCCTGCGCAGATTTTCCAGCAGTACGGCCAGAGCGGCGCAGACGGCGATGCTGACGAGGTCGGTGAGGACCGGAGAGCGTGGGGTGAGGATGAACCAGACGGTGTCGAAGCCGGCGTGGAGGATGATCGCTGGCCAGATGCTTCCTGTGGTGTCGATGAACAGCGCCGCGACGATCCCGAACAGGAACGCGAAGGCAACCACGAAACGCCATCCCGCCCGGTGCTGGCGCCCGCATAGGAGCGGCAGAGAACCGGGATCGGTTCACGTCTCGTGTCCATGTACGACCCGGGCTTGGACCCGGTGGATTTTCACGCCGTCGCCGAGGTATGGGTCGAGGGGGGACAACACGTTGTCGACGCGACCACCCTCGCACCCCGATCGACGCTCTTGTGGATCGCTACCGACTGAGACGCCGCGGATTCCGCCTTCCTCACCGTCATCTCGGGCCGCATCGATCTGACAGACATGCAAGTCACAGCCGTTGCCGACAACCTGCCCTCTGACGACCTGACGCAACTCGTCGTCCTGCACTGACGCGCTCCACGACCGGGTTACTCTCGCACCACCGGCCGGCGGCCAAGGGAGTGCATATCGGCGCGCTCTGCCGACAGGCAAGGCCCCTCACCCGTGGCACCCGGTGTTGAACACTGAAGTGTCCGCGCCAAGACAGGTTGCGGTCACTCACAGGATTCACGGGATCACATGCTGAAGCGAAAAGCAGCCACCAACACCAACACGGGTGCTCCGCACCCGGACGCCGCAAAGAAGCCGGACTCCCCCACCCAGCTGACGAAGCGGTCGTGGAAGTATGTGCTGCGAAAAACAGTGCGGGAATTCTCTGCTGACCAATGCACGGACGCCGCCGCCGGTCTGGTCTACTACGCCGTCCTCGCCCTGTTCCCAGCGCTGATCGCGATCTTCTCCGTGCTCGGTGTTGTCGGCCAGGGCGACGCCGCGGCCGCCGCCATTCTCGGCATTATTCAAGACGTCGCCCCCGACGCCGCCTCCACCCTCCGCGAACCGATCGAACAGATCGCCTCCTCCCGAGGCGCGGGTATCGCATTGATCACCGGTATCGCGCTTGCGTTGTGGTCAGCGTCCGGGTACGTAGGCGCGTTCAGCCGTGCCATGAACCGCATCTACGAAATCGACGAGGGCCGACCGTTCTGGAAGCTGCGTCCAATGCAGCTGCTTGTCACCGTCATCGCGGTGGTCGCGCTCGCCCTCGTGGCCCTTGGCCTCGTTCTTTCCGGCGATGTCACCACGGCGATCGGTAACGCTCTCGGTCTCGGTCGGGGCGTGCAGATCGCATGGGACGTCGCCAAGTGGCCAATCATGCTTTTCATCATCGTGTTCCTCGTCGCGGTGCTGTATTACGCCACCCCCAACGCCAAACAGCCGAGGTTCCGGTGGATCAGCCTCGGCGCGGCCATCGCCATCGTGGTCCTTGGCATCGCCACCGCCGGCTTCGGGTTTTACGTGGTCAATTTCTCCAACTACGACCGCACCTACGGCTCGCTCGCCGGGGTCATCATCTTCCTGCTTTGGCTGTGGATCGCTAACCTCGCGCTCCTGTTCGGCGCAGAGTTCGACGCCGAACTGGAACGCGGCCGCCAGCTGCAAGGTGGCATCGTCGCCGAAGAGGACATTCAACTTCCCGCCCGTGACACCCGAAAAAGCAAGAAGCAGGATGAGAAAGAGTCCAGCGACGTGGAGGAGGGCCGCCAAATCCGCCTCGCTGAAGCACCCGATAGCTCCGACGCCCCTTCTCCACGAAAGCCGTCGACACCTGAACCGCAGCCCCGGAGAAAGTGGTGGCAGCGGCGCCGCCGATGATTCCCCGCCGGCTGCAGCTGACACGCTTGGGTACCGGCCAAACGATCTCGCCCTGTGACGCACCTAATCGAGCTCGGACACCGAAAAATTGCGCTCGTATCTGAAGCTCGCGCCTCGTTTCTCATGGAGCTGCTGGACGACGCTCGCTCATGGCCCTCCATCAATACCAGTCTGCTTCGCCAAAACGGCGCCAGAATCGTTGGGTACCTGCGTGCCCTACGCAAAGCGGGCATCCCGGTAGACCCGCTCAACCTCTCTCTAGCGACGGGCACTCAGCCGATCGCGCCTTCTCGGCCGTCCTGTCCCAGTTCTCAAACGACCGGCCGACGGCATTGTTCTCCCCAGACAGCGTCATGACAGTTGCCACTTTCAGGGCTCTGAAGACACTTGGCATCTCCATTCCAGACGAGGTTTCCCTGATGTGGTTCGACAACCTCGAATGGACCAGGCTCGTGAGCCCTGAACTGTCGGTCGTCTCTCAACCGGTATTGGGGATGAAACAAAGTGCGGCAACCGAACTACTGCGCCGCATCGACGGTGATGAAGACGAGTTCCGCACAACCTTCTGTGACACAGAATTCGTGTATCGGGCCTCGACCGCACCGCCTCCTTCGGGGTAACGGCCAGGTCAACCGACGGTACATCCTGTTGGTGCAAAACCGATGGGTTTCGTACCGCCTTCCAGCCCGGTGGGTCTTCACGTCGTGGCGGAGGCTGCCGCGCCGGCGGCGGACGTTAGCGGCTTACTCCGCCTGACAAGGCCATCGCCGAGGGTGTGGGGGGACTGTCCGATAAAGGGTGTGTGAGGCCCGGCGGTTTTCAATGATTGGTTCTGTCGAACCGTCCGGCGAAGGTGATCGCAAACGCGTTGAGCGCGGGCTTCCACCTGATCGCCCAGCGTGC
>NZ_JBFECV010000012.1:17560-18126 GCF_041379845.1 Microbacterium sp. BWR-S6Y | reverse complement strand
CCGAACGCCGCGCGGCGCTGCCGGGTTGGTTGCACTTCTACAATCATCACAGGCACCACTCCGCGATCGGAGCCCCGCCCATCCGCAGGATCGACAACAACCTTTCCGGACATCACACCTAGCAGAAGGGCGCCTACAGCGTTTAGCAGTTGAGTGGCCGCGGTCAAGGCCGGAGCCTGCCACGGAGCATCAATCGAGACCCCTCCCATCATGACGACCGCGACGGGGACCAGCAGCAGCCCACCCACGGTCATCCAAAGGAAGGTCGTCGCGTCATTCACCCCACTGAGGGCAGCTTTGCGCATGAGGAAGGCCTGGGTCCCCCACGCTAGGCAGACGCCGACAGCAAGCCACATCCACGGCCCTCTGCCGGCAGCCTCCGAGGGACTGCCCACGCCGAACAGGATGAGCGCGACGAGCACGGCGCCGAGTCCCGAGACAGCGAGAGCCGTCAGTCGCTCGCGCATCAGGAGCACGGCCAACACGACCGTCAGCGCCGGTGACACCGACACGATGGGGAAGACAAGATATGCAGGACCGATCACCAGGGCGTGAAAAAGCAGCAG
>NZ_JBFECV010000012.1:0-17460 GCF_041379845.1 Microbacterium sp. BWR-S6Y | reverse complement strand
CTGTCCGACGGCGCCCAGCAGGCCGATCGTGAGTCCGCGGGTGGTAGCCGACAGTCGCCGATCGATGCGCTGCCCGCGCGTGATGGCAGCGGCGGGCACGATCATGATGAACGCCCATATGACATCAGGAGCACGGCCAACACGACCGTCAGCGCCGGTGACACCGACACGATGGGGAAGACAAGATATGCAGGACCGATCACCAGGGCGTGAAAAAGCAGCAGCTGTCCGACGGCGCCCAGCAGGCCGATCGTGAGTCCGCGGGTGGTAGCCGACAGTCGCCGATCGATGCGCTGCCCGCGCGTGATGGCAGCGGCGGGCACGATCATGATGAACGCCCATATGACGTAGATCATCTCCTGCGGGTAACCGAACATTTCGCTCGGCGCCGCAGAGAACGCACCCCATACTCCCCATGTGATCACCAGGAGCGCGGCGTAGGGAATCCACGACCGCGGCAGCCTCATGCGCCCGCGGACCCCTCGCCCGCGGGCAGCGCATCGGGGATCACCGCACCAGCACAGCGCATCGCGTAGAGCGCGCTCCCCAGATCGGGGCTATAGCGCGGCGCGATAAGCGTGTAGGCGCCGGCGCGGTGCAAGGCGTGGGTGAACAGCGAGCGATACGACGGGGCTGAGAACATGCCGCCGGAATACGACACGAGCACGTCCTCATCGTCGGGGTAACTGAGCGCGGTGCGGGCGGCAGACACGAGCTCAACGAGCGCATCAGCACCCTGCTCTAGCACAGCTCGCGCGGCGAGGTCGCCAGCGTCGGCGGCTCCCACCACCGTTTTCGACAGATCCGCGATTGCAGTGCGCTGCCCCCCCCACTCGCCGACTACCGTACCAACCGCGTCGAGGTCTTCCGAGATACCGAGCCTCGCGCGCATCGCGTCGTAGAGGAGTGTGCGAGGGCTTCGCCCGTCGGCCATCCGGCTGAACAGAGTGAGACCGCGGATGCCAACCCAGTAGCCCGAGCCCTCGTCACCGAAGATCTCGCTCCAGCCGCCGACGCGGTGGCTGACACCGCCCCGTTCACCGTACGACATTGACCCGGTGCCCGCGATGATGTTGATGCCGTCGCCACCGCCGAGGGAACCGGCCCAGCCGCCCAGCATGTCGTTACCGCACGTGAAACGGCCGTGACCGAGCACACTCTGGGCGATGCCTTGGACGAGTGGCACGTCCGCGCTGGCCTCGCCATACCCCGGGACGCCAAAGAACGTGTGCGCGATGTCCTCGGGGCGGATGCCAGCCTCCAGCGTCACCTCGGCGACGCCGTCCCGCAGCACCCGTTCAAGGATGCCGATACCCCCACCGAAGTAGTACGACGTGGGCTGCGTCGACGCCGCCAGCGTCTCTCCGCGCTCGTTTATTAGACGGAAGGCGGTCTTCGTGCCGCCGCCGTCAACCCCGAGGTAGGCGGTCATGCGCGAGCGTCCTCCGAGCGAGGGTGCGGGTAGACGGTCACGCCCTGGACGACGCGGTTGACCGTGCCGCCGGGGAATGGGTTGTCGGGGGTGCAGCCGGCCTTCACCGATGCGTGCAGGGCGAGCAACTGGGCAAACACGACGGCGACGAGTCCTCGGTACGCGTCGGGGAGACCGTCGATCGCGGGCAACGGGTAATCGGTCGGCGACCCATAACCTGCACCGCCGATCCGCACGACCCGCCCCGGGGCGATCCCCTGTAGTTCGGTGACGATGTCATCGTCGTACTGCGCGGTGTAGGCGTCGTCGGAGCGGTAGACGACGATGAGGGTCGCATCGTCGACGACGGCTTTCGGTCCATGACGGAACCCGAGCGGCGAGTCGAACAGCCCCACGACGGTGCCCGCCGTCAGTTCGAGGAGTTTCAGCGCGGACTCCTGCGCCAGTCCCGTCAACGAGCCGGCGCCGAGGTAGACGACGCGCTCGATCCGGCGATCGAGGAGGGCACCGATCTGCTCGTCGAGCGCAAAGAGCCGTTCCGCCTCGCCGGAGAGCGCGTCGACGATGCCGTTGCGCTCCCCCTCGAACAGCAGGAGACAGGCGAGCACCATCGAGGTGAAGCTGGAGGTCATCGCGAACCCGCTGTCGTTCGTCTCCTCCGGCATCCCCACGACGAGCGACGTCGGCGCGTCGGCGTGCGCGTGGGCGAGCTCGCCCTCCAGGTCGCACGTAATCACGACGTGCGACACCTCGGTCAGGAACTGGTTGGCCAGCTCGGTCGCAGCGGTGCTCTCGGGGCTGTTGCCCGACCGCGCGAATGAGATCAGCAGGGTCGGGAGGTCCTCCGCGAACACCGCAGCGGGGCTCGCCACGATGTCGGTCGTGGCGACGGCGTCGACCCGGCGGCCGAGCGCCGACCGCAGCGCCGGCGCGATGACATCGCCGGCAAAGGCCGACGTGCCCGCGCCAGCCAGGACGATCCGCAGCGACGGGTCCGCCAGGCGCGGAGCGAGGAAGGCGGACATCTCGTCGCGACGCGCGCGCAGCGCCGCCGCCGTCTCGCGCCACATGCGCGGCTGGCGGCGGATCTCGGCGTACGTCGCGGTGAGTTCTCGGACGACCTGGGCGTCGTTGTGGATGATGGTCATCAGCGTCTCACTCTCCGTTGTTGTCGTCTGCCGTCGCGGCCGCGTAGACCCGCAGGACGTCGCGCACCCGATCGATGGCGAGGTCGGCAGGGTCCGTGGTCAACACGCCTTCACGCACCCGCTCGAACTGCGCCGGCAGGTACTGACTGAGGAGCGGTTCCGGGATGCCGGTGGTGCGCAGGTTCGCGAAGAGTCGCTGCACCGCGGTGTCGATTGCGGGCACCGGCCAGTAGTACCGGACCCGGTCGCTGTAGCTATAGGCGCGGGCGAGGGCCTGCTCGATGTCCGATCCCTCGTAGTAGGACTCCCACCACGACGAGTCGGCGAGCATCGTACTCTCGATCGTGTCGCGCAGCTTCGAGCGCTCGGCGGCCGGCACGATCTCGCCCTCGATCGCGGCGAGAGCGAACAGCGCCTCGCGTAGAGCGAACGTCAGCCCCGGCCCGACCTTCAGCACGGCCCAGTGCGCGCGCACCAGCTCGCGGAGCAGCTCCTGCCGTTGGTAGTCGGTGGAGTGCGCCTCAAATACCATGCCGGGCTCGTCGTCGAGGACGCGACGAAGTTCCGTGGTCGCCTCGGGCTTGTAATCGACGACGTCGAGGTGATCGAACTCGACTGCGGGCTGCACGACCAGCGCGATGACTCGCGGCCAGGCGCCCGCGAGGCCGGCTTCGGTGATCGCCCGGCGGTGTATCTCCAGGGTGCGCCGCGCGAAGGACGGCGGCGTCGGCTGCAGGTCTTCGAGCTTCTCGGCAGCCCCACCGGGCGTCGGCACCTCGGTGCCGATGACGTAGACGAGCGAGGCCGGGTCGAGCCCGGCATCCGCTGCCTCCTGCTCCGCGACGGAAAGCAGGCGGACGGCGCGCCCGGCGACGACCTCGTCGGACAGCGGTGTGCTCTCGCCGGCGCAGGGCATGCTGCAGTCGAGGTGGATCTTCGAGTAGCCGGCGCGCACGTAGGCGCGGACGAGATCCTCGGCCTTGCGCATGGCGGACTCGGCGTCCTCCTTGCGCCACCGGTTCGGCCCGAGGTGGTCGCCGCCGAGGATCAACCGGTGCAGCGGGAAGCCCTCCGCCGCGGCGATGGCCTCGACGTCGGCACGGAACTGCGCGGGCGTGCGGCCGGTGTAGCCGCCGAACTGATCGACCTGGTTCGAGGTCGCCTCCACGAGCAGCGGCGTGCCGTCGGCGACGCTTTGCCGCATTGCCGCGCGCAGCACGAGCGGGTGCGCCGAACACACCGAGTAGATGCCCTCGCTGGCGCCTGACTTGTGTCGCTCCACAAGGGAGATCAGTGGATGACTCATGTGCTCGCTATCTGTCCGGGGGCCGACGGTCGTGGCGGCCCGGTTCTGCCAGTATGAGCGAACGCGTAGGATTACAAACAGAGCGCGCTTCAATCGCTCAGTATTTGTGCGCGTCTGAGCGTAAACGTGCTCGACCTGATCGATGGGCCTCCGAAATGCACATCAAGGCTGCGCGTTCGGCCAGTCGGGATGACCGAGTCGCCTGATCCCCTCGCCGCCGCGACTGAGGCGGGTCTACCGTGGCGCCCGACGCCCCCGCCCGGTGGCGCTGACAAGGAGAAGATCGTGCCTCACCCCCCTCGCACACCGACTCGGGAACGGACGCGCTCCCGAGCGATCGTGGCCGCCGTGGCCGCCGTTGCCACGGCCGTCGCGGGCCTGCTTGCGGCCGCCCCGGCATCCGCCGCCACCACCACCCTCGCGCCCGTCTCCCTGACGACGACAGCCGGAGCGACCGGCTCCGGCCAGACAGTCTCGGCGCTCGCCGTCAAGGATCACACCGGCACCCAGGACGTGTGGAACAAGTACGTCGAGTTCACCGGCGCCTACGCTGGGTACCGCACCTACACCGTGCCGTCCTCCGTCGCACCCTCGAGCGTGACCGGCATCCAGGTGTCGGCGAACTACCGGGGCCCAGCGACCGCGCAGCAGACCTGGACGTGGTCGCTCTACAACTGGTCGACGAGCAGCTGGACGAGCGTGGGCACCAACGCCGGTGCGCCGTCATGGGGATCGTGGAAGACCTTCACGTTTGCCTCGCCGTCGAACGCGTCCGCCTTCGTGAACAGCTCCGGCTCGGTCCGTGTGCAGCTGAAGGCCAACAACTCCTCGGACGTCGCGAACCTTGACTGGGAGTCGCTGACGGTCAGCTCGTCGGGAGGCTCGACGCCGACTCCCACACCCACCCCGAATCCCTCGACCGGTGTCACTCTCCCGCCGGCGAACGGCGGGTTCTCCTACCAGCTCGGCGGTGCCTACACCCCGGAGTCGGGTGTGAGCGTCGTCAGCCGTGACCGCCTGGTCGCCCCGGCCGGTTCAGGGTTCTACAACATCTGCTACGTCAACCTCCTGCAGACGCAGCCCGACCAAGCCGGTCAATCGCCGACCAACCCGGGGTACGGGACGACGCAGTGGTGGAAGAACAACCACCCCGACCTGCTGCTGCGCGACGGCAACGGCAACCTCGTGATCGACACCGGCTGGAACGAGGCGATCTTCGACGTGCGCACCGCCACGAAGCGCGCACAACTCCTCGAGATCCAGAAGCCCTGGTTCGACGGGTGCAAGGCATCGGGATACCAGGCGATCGAGCCCGACAACCTCGACGTCTTCCTCCGCTCGCAGAATTTCCTGACGTTCGCACAGACGCGGGACTACCTGAAGCTCGTGATCCCCTACGTCCACTCCATCGGCCTCGCCATTGGCCAGAAGAACACGGCCGAGACCGGGCAAGGCTACGGCGGCATCGGCAAGACGTTTGTCGACACCGTCTCGCCGGCTCAGGGTTTCGACTTCGCGATCGCCGAGGAGTGCGCCGCGTACTGGGAGTGCGCCTCGTACACCTCGGTCTACGGGCCGCTCGTGTTCGAGATCGAGTACACCGACAACAACCCGAACCGGGTCCACAACGGGACGACGAAGACCTCGTTCCAGGCGATCTGCGCCGATGACGGGGCCACGCGCGGGATCATCCTGCGCGACCGCGACGTCGTCCCGGCCGGCACGGCTGGGTACTCCTACCAGTCCTGCTGAACACGGCGTGATCGGGCGTCGCACGGGTTCCCCGTGCGACGCCCTTCGCGTGCGTGGGGCGCGGCGATCACCGCGTGAAACGCGCGAACTTCTCAACCGCCTCGGGCGTGACAGGGGTGAAGAGGTTCACGAGGTTGCCGTCGGGGTCGCGCAGAAGCGCGGAGCGGTTGCCCCACGGCATCACGGCCGGCTCGGTCACCCAGACCTCCACCGCCGCCCGCAGCCTCGCACAGTCGGCATCCACGTCGGGGGTCAGGAACTCGATGATCGCCGACCGGGTTCGCCCCGGCCTCCGCCAAGCCCGTCCCGAAGAGCCCGAGGGTCCGGGCGTCGGCGATCGCGAGCGTCGCGGACGGGGTGGAGAGCTCGGCGAAGACATCGCCAGTGCGGAGGGCGGTCACGCCCGTGACCAGCTCGTAGAAGTCGGCGAGACGGGCGACGTCGGCCGTGATGATGCGGACGGAGATGAAATTCATGCCGTCAGTCTGCGGAACCGACGCGACAGCGTCCTGTCGGTTATTCCGAAGGATTCCCGGACGGGTTCAGAGCGACAGTGGCAGCAGCGCGCCGTAGACGATCTCGATATCCGCCGCCGTGAGCGACCGGGGCGGCGGGACCTCACGGGTGGCGACGACATCGGAGATCCGGTCCGAGCGGAAGGCACGGATGGCGCGCCGCAGCCGGCACCACGCGATGAGGTACCAGGCACCGCCCGACTCGACGTAGCCGAGCGGCTCGATCCCGCGCTCCGTGCGCGTCCCGGCACGGTCCGCGTACGCGATGCGCAGCACCCGCGGGTCGCGCACCACGTCGGCGAGCAGTCGCGGCATCCGATCCGGGGCGTCGTCGCCGCGGAGGAAATGGATGCGGGACACCAGCATCCGCGCCGTCGCGGCGTCGTCGCCGCGCATGGCGAACACGAGCTTGCGCAGGGCGCTCTCGGCCGCCGATCGGAAGGGCGCCGCCCCCATCGTCTGCACGGCGACCGCCAGCGCCATCGCCTCCTGCGGCGTGACGTTCACCGGGGGCAGGGTGTGCTCGGCCGCGACGCAGTAGCCGCCGGTCCGGCCGGGCTCCGCCCAGATCGGCACACCCGCCTGCTGGAGCGCGCTGATGTCACGCTCTACGGTGCGCACGCTCACCTCGAACCGGTCCGCCAGCCAGCGGGCGCTGCGCGGCCGGGGCGCGACGGCGCGCAGCTCCTCGACGAGCGCGTAGAGCCGGTCGGTACGATTCACGGTCCGACCATACGCCCGGGCTCCGACGCCTCAGCGGGCGACGTGGACGACGCGCACCAACCGGACAACCAGGTCGCCCGCCCCGTCGGCGAGGCCGATCCGCAACCGCGTGCCCGCGGCGAGAGCACCGTCCGGGAGGGCGATCGTCGCCGTGCGCCACGCCCCCGAGTCCGTGCGCTCGACGGCTGCGGAGGTGCCGGCAGCCGTCTCGAGCGAGAAGGCGCCCCTCCCCCGGTCCAGGAACGTCACCTTCACGACGTCGCGACCGACGGATGCCGCCGCGAAGCGCTCGTCGACCTCGAAGACGAATCCGGTGTCGCCGTCGGCGACAGACGTCGACAGTCCTTCGTAGGCGGTCCCGTTGTCCTCCTCGAAGACGTGCACGCGTGCATCGACGTCGGTGCGGTGGGCGACGGATCCGGGCTCGTCGACCTGCACGAGCCAGCGTTCGAGGTTGCGCACCCAGGGGCGGCTCGGCCAGGCATCCGGATCGTCGAACGGCGGCGGCGGGTCGTCGCCCGCCCAGTACCGGTCCTCGGCATCACGGAGGGCGGCCCACGCGTCCGCCGAGGTGTCGGCCTTCTGCCCGATCGACAGGCGCAGCCAGTCCCAGTGCTCGGGGTACTCGGCCATGTAGGAGGGGCCGGGGACGACGTACATCCAGTTCACCCGCAGCTGCAGTGCTTTGAGGTTCGACTGCACGACCGCGTAGTACGGGTCGTCGGTCATGTACCCGCAGTCCGTGTAGCACTCGTTCTCGGTGCCCACGACGAACCGGCCGGAGTGGATCGGCAGCGACTCGTCGACGGTCATGTGCCCGTCAGGTTGGATGTGGGAGCCGTACGCCGGCGCTTCGCTGAGATGGAAGTTGAAGAGCTCGGTGATCCCGGTTCGGATGCCCATGCCGGCATCCACGGCATCCTTCGCGAGCAGGTTCTGCGCGTCGCCGAACGGTCCGAACGGGTAGTCCTCGCCCGTGAATACCAGTTTGTCCGCGTTGTCGCCGAAGAGCTCGACGAGGTCCGTCCACGCGTGCCGGTACCAGGCGAGGTAGGTCTCCTCGTCGAGTGTGCCGGCATCGACGGCGGCCTCGACCATCTCATAGTCGAACTCGGCCCACGTGAACGCTCCGGGCACGTAGACGAACCTCAGCCGCGGGTTTTCTGCGAGTCCGCCGTCGACGAACAGCTCGCGGTACGTGTCGAGCAGGTGCCCCCAGACGCACTCATCCCAAATGGGCAGGTGCCGCTGGCCGTCATAGTCGGGCCCGATGGATGCCACGCCGCAGTCCTCCGCGACCCACTCCGGCGCCCAGTCCTCGCCCGACGCGAACACCCGCATCCAGAAGTCACCGGGCTGACGCAACTGCGCGTCGAGGCCGTGGAAGCTCAGCCCCTGGGCCTCGCCGCTCGCGTCGCGGTCGAGCCCACCGTCCGCGCTGGGCCGGATTTGGCGCCACGATACGTCGACCGAGCGGACCGCGACGAGCTCGTCGGCATCCTCCTCCTCGGAGAAGTATCCAGAGTTCGGCGCCGGGCGCACCCACTCCGGCAGCGACCAGTCGTCGCCGTCAGCCACCGTGGGGGCCACTGCGGACGCGTCCACGAACCCGGCACGCGGGCCGATGTCGAGGTCAACGCCGCTCGGCTCTCCGATCGGGAGCGTCGCCCGGGAGGGCGGCTCGTCGGCCGTCACCGTGCAGCCGGCGAGCAGGACGGCCACGGCGAGTGAGACGATCGCGATGCGCGCACGTCTCATCCCTTCATGCCCGACATCGTCATTGTCTGCACGAAGTGCTTCTGCGCGAAGAGGAAGAACAAGACGAGCGGCAAGGTGGCGATGACGTTCGAGGCCATAAGCAGCGACCACTGCGTGCGTCGGGTGCCCTGGAAGTTGGCGATGCCGAGCTGGATCGTGAAGAGGTTGTCGTTGTTGATCGCGATGAGAGGCCAGATGAGGTCGTTCCACGAGCTCAAAAGCGTGAAGATCGCAAGGGTCGCGATGGCCGGCTTGGCCAGCGGCAAGACGATCCGCAGGAACGTCTGCAAGCGGTTCGCCCCGTCGATCGCGGCTGCCTCCTCGACCTCCTTCGGCAGCGATAGAAAGAACTGCCGCATGAGGAAGATGCCGAACGCCGATGCGAGCCACGGCACGAAGGCTGCGGCGAGGGTGTCGATGAGGCCGATCCGCGTGAACAGGATGTAGGTCGGGATCATCAGCAGCTGAGTGGGGATCATGATCGTGGCGACGATCATGAAGAACCCGACGTTGCGGCCGCGGAAGTGCAGGCGAGCGAAGCCGTAGCCGGCGAGCGAGCAGAGGATCACATGCGAGACGATCGCGACGGCCGAGACGATGACGCTGTTGAACAGCCAGCGGAGCACGTCGGTCGTCGTGAAGAGGGCGATGAAGCCGTCGAGGGTTAGCGAGGACGGGATGAACGGCGGCGGGAACTTCACCAGGTCCGACGCGGGCGAGACCGAGGCGAGCACCATCTGCGCGAACGGGATGACGAACAGCAGCGCGATCGGGGCGAGGACGAAGTGCCACCCGCTCAGACGCCGACGGCGCGGGCGGCGCGTCTCGAGCTCGGGCGTGCGGGTGAGGGTGGCGAGGGCCATCAGAACGCCTCCAAGTTGCGGCGGCGGGCGAAGATGACCATGCCGACCGTGATGAGCAGGGTGACGGCGAACAGGACGTAGGCCGCCGCGGAGCCGTAGCCGAAGTCGAGGCTCTTGAACGCCTTCTCCCAGAGGAAGTAGACGATCGTTTTGGTCGAGTCCAGCGGACCGCCGCGGGTGGTCGTGTAGACGAGATCGAAAAGTTGCAGGGCGCCGATCACCTGCCACACGGTGACGAAAATAGTGACGGGCCCGAGCCCGGGCCAAACCACCCGCCAGAAGGTCTGCCAGCGGTTGGCGCCGTCGATGCGGGCCGCCTCGAGCAGTTCGGTGGGCACGTCCTGCAGCGCGGCGAGGTAGATGACGGTCGTGAAGGCCGCCTGCCCCCACAGCGACATGATCGCGATCACGAGCATCGCCTGCGAGGGGTCCTCGAGCCAGCCCTGTGGCGGCAGTCCGAGCACCCGGAACACGTTGTTCGCGAGACCGAACTGCGGGTTGAAGAGGTAGGTCGACAGGATGCCGGTGGCGGCCGCCGACGCGACGAACGGCACGAAGATTGCGGTGCGGTACACCCCGATGAAACGGATGTTCCGGTTCAGCGCGACCGCGAGAAAGAGGCCCGCAAGGACGGATGCCGGGACGAAGAGGGTCACGTAGAGACCGGTGTGCCCCACCGCCTCCCAGAACTCCCCATCAGTCATGAGCGACGTGTAGTTCTCGACGCCGACGAACTTCGCGGGAGCGAAGCCATTCCATTTCTGCAGGGAGAGAAGGAAGGCCCATGCGGCGGGGAAGAATGAGAGCCCGACGATGACGACCATCGCGGGGGCGACGAAACCCCACCCGGTGAGGGTCGCTGTGATCTTCCGCCGCCGGACCGGGCGTTGCCGGGCTGGTTGCGGGTCCTGGACGACATCGGCGTCGGCCGGCGCGTCGGGGAGGCGGTGGAGAGTCGTCATCGTCGGATCCTCATTCGTTCCAGCGTCCGCGGTCAATCGGAGAGGGCGTCGTTCGCCTTCTCGGCGGCTTCCTTCAGCGCGTCCTCGGGCGTCCCGTCGCCCTGCAGCACGCGGGAGATTGCATTGCCTACGGCTTCGGACAGGCCGACGTAGCCGGGGACGGTCGGCCGCGCGTTGATGGCGTTGGCGTTGTTCGCCGCCATGATCTCGAGACCCGGAAGTTCCTTGGCCTGCGCCTGGAACTCGGGCGAGCTCTGCTCGCTCGAGCGCAGCGGCAGGTTGCCGTAGGCGACGTTCCAGCGCAGGTCCTGCTCGGAGGCAGTCAGCCACTCAATGAACTTGTACGACCAGTAGTTCTCGTTGACATCGCCCGTGTCGAAGAGGGCCCAGAGGTCGGGGCCGGAAACGGTCTGGTGGTCGCCGTTCGTGCCGGGGAGCACCGTGACACCGTAGTCGGTCTTGGCGGTCTTCAGGTCCGAGAGCTGCCAGGGGCCGGAGGTCATCATGCCGATCCGGTTCGCCGCGAACAGCTGTGCGAATTTCGTGTCGGTCTGGTCGAGGTAGACACTGTGGTCGTCGACCGCCATGCCGCGCAGGAACTCGAGAGCATTCACGCCGGCGTCGCTGTCGAAGGCCGCCTGCTTCTGGTCGTCGGTCAGAATTTCGCCGCCGTTCTGCCACAGGTGGGGCCAGAACTGCCAGGTGGTCTCCTCCGAGCCCGAGACGGAGTAGGCGTAGCCGTATGTCTCGGTCGCCGGGTTGGTGAGAGCGGCGGCCGCCTTGCGGAAGTCGTCCCACGTCCAGCGATCCGTCGGGTAAGCCACGCCAGCGGCGTCGAAGACCGTCTTGTTGTAAAAGAGCGAGATATTGTCAACGAGGGCGGGGAACCCGATGATCTTCTCGCCGGTGGGCTGCGCAGTGGCGCGGGCCGCCTCGGAGAACTCGTCCCACCCGACGGCAGGGTCGCTCACCTGCTCCCGAATATCGAGAGTGCGACCGGAAGACTCCAACTCACTAGCCCACGACCCGAACGCGTATGAGATGTTCGGGTAACTGTTGCCAGCAAATCCTGCAGACAGCTTCTGGATGAGCTCCTCCGTCGATGACGCCCCGGAGGATGCGTCGATGGTTACATTCGGGTGCTCTTTCTCGAACTCTGCGGCGAGATCTCCGAGGAGCTTCGCAGCGTCATCATTCTGTCCGGTCCACCACGTCAGGGTCACGGGTGCCTCGGTGTTGAGCTCCGTGGCACCCTGCGGGCCGGAGCAAGCGGAGAGAGCGAGGGCAATGACCCCTGTGACGCCGACGGCGGCAGCACGGATGGTTCGGGTGAAGCGGCGGTTCATGAGCGTCCTCTCGATCGGGCGACGGCGCCGGATGCATTCCGCCATTATTCAACCGGGTGTGATCATTTGTAACTGATAATGAGCGAATCGATCACAATTTGTGAGCGGACTGTTGCGCGATCCTCCAGGCTGGCCAATTGTGAAAGCATGCCCCAGCCGATGCCTCCTCTCGACGACCTACGCCTGCGGGAATGGACTCCGCGCAGCATGCTGCGTGCTCCCGCGACTATCGTCGATCTGCCGCACACCCCGTGCATCGACATCCACAATCACCTCGGTCGGTGGTTGACCGCGGACGGCGCATGGATGATCGACGACGTCGACGACCTCATCCGCACGATGGATGCGCGTCACGTGGACATCATCGTCAATCTGGACGGGATGTGGGGAGACGAGATCGACGCGAACCTCAATCGTTACGACAGGGCGCACCCCGGCCGTTTCGTCACCTTCTGCCAGCTGGACTGGCGCCTGCTGGCGGAAGCGGATGCCGAGAGCCGCCTGATCGCCCAGCTCGAGGACAACGCACGTCGGGGTGCGCGAGGCGTCAAGGTGTGGAAGTCGCTTGGGCTGACCTTCCGAGACGCCTACGGAACGCTCGTCTCGCCCGACGACCGCCGGGTGGTCGCCGTCCTGCGGCGGGCAGGTGAGCTCGGACTCCCCGTCCTGATCCACACGGCCGACCCCCGCGCGTTCTTCGAACCACTCGACGCGCACAACGAGCGCCTCGACGAGCTCCGCGGTGCCCGGGACTGGTGGTTCGGCGACACCGCCGTCCACCCCACCTTCGACGAGCTGCTCGACGCGCACGCGCGACTCGTCCTCGCGTGTCCGCAGACCACGTTCATCGGGGCCCACGTCGGTTGCGCCGCCGAGGACCTCGACCGCGTCTCCGATCTCATGAACGCGGCTCCCGGGTACCACGTCGACATCGCCGGGCGTATGGCCGAGCTCGGCCGCCAGCCGCGACGGTTCGCAGCGCTCGTGGAGCGGCATCCCGACCGCGTCCTCTTCGGCACCGACATCTATCCCGTCGAGGACGAGCAGTACGCCCTCCACTACCGCTTCCTCGAGTCTGCGGACGAGGGGTTCGAGTACGCGCCCGGCGCGCGGATCCCGCCGCAGGGGCGCTGGGCGGTCTCGGGTGCGGCGCTCCCGTCGCACCTCCTGCCCGCGCTCTACCGCGACAACGCGCGTCGCGTCCTGGGCCTCTGAGTCAACCTCCGACGACGGCGGCGAGACGCGCGACCTCGTCGCGGATCGCCGCGCGCACGCCGCGCAGGTAACTGCGGGGGTCGACCACGTCCGGACGCTCGGCAAGCTCGCGCCGCAGCGCCGCCGTGCCCACGATGCCCAGCGCCGTCCCGACGTTCACCTTGCGGATGCCGGCGGCCACCGCGTCCGCGAGGGCCGCGTCGGGCACCCCGGAGCTGCCGTGGAGCACGAGCGGGACAGGGACGGCGGCGGAGAGCCGGGCGATGAGGTCGAGATCGAGGACCGCGGTGCGTTCGGTCATCGCGTGAGAGCTCCCGACCGCGACGGCCAGGAGATCGACACCCGTCTCGCCGACGAACTGCTGCGCCTCGGCGACATCGGTACGGACTCCGGGCGCGTGTGCTCCGCCCTTGCCGCCGACCTCCCCGAGCTCGCCTTCGATCCACCGGCCGCGCCCGTGCGCGTCCTGCGCGATGCGGGCGGTCAGGGCCGCGTTCTCCGCGTGCGGCGCGGCGGCCTTGTCGAACATGACAGACCCGACGCCCAGTTCCTCGGCACGCTCTAGGACCGCGCGCGTGAGGTCGGGGTCGTCGAGGTGGTCGACGTGGACGGCGATTTCGACGGCCGCCTCCCGGGCGAGCTCGCGGCAGGCGGCCAACAACGGCGCCATGCCGTGGCGGAAGGTCAGGGCGTTCTGGCTCACCTGGATGAGCGCGGGCACGGCGGCGTCCGCGACGCCGAGGACGACCGCCTCGGCCTGCTCGATCGTGATGACGTTGAACGCCGGGACACCGGCACCGCGCGTGACCGCGCCGCCGACGATGTCGGCGGTCGTCGCGAGGGTCACGACGACTCGGCGAGCGTGCCGCCGAGCGCAACCGGGAGGAGGTGAGCGTGGGCTCGGGTCAGCTCGTCGCAGAGATCCCAGATCTCGGCGGGCGTGAGCGACGAGCTCGCGTTCGGATCGGCGAGCACCGCGCGACGCACGAGTTCCGGGTCGCCGTCGCGGGCCGCGCGGATCGTCAGATCGGCGACCGAGAGGTAGGTGCGGTTGAGTGCGGCGCCGGCGGCGGGGATCGGGCCCCAGTGCGGGGTGTGCACGCCGTCGCCGTCGACCATCGCGGGCACCTCGACGACGGCCCCCTCGGGCAGGTTGTCGATGAGCCCAGCGTTCGGCACGTTGACGTGGATCTCGCGCGCGGTGCCGGTCAGCACGGAGTGGATGATCTGCGGGGCGTACTCAGCGGCATCGTCTCCGTCGTGCAGGCGCAGGTCGCCGCCCGCGTCGAGGATGCGCTTCGCCTCGTGGAACTCGGCGACGTTCTCCTTGGAGATGCCGATGTACTGCAGCGGCTCGAGCCGGAAGCGCTCGATCTGCGCGTCGGAACGCAGGAACCAGCTCAGGTACTCCGAGGAGTGCTCGCTCGTCTCGGTCGGGTAGTAGCCGATGCGTCGGAAGATCTCGACGCGCACGCGCCGCTCCAACTCGGGGTCAGCGGCGATCCGCTCGCGCAGCAGCGGATAGAGGTCGCGTCCCTCATGTGTCCACTCGGTGAGCCACGCCTGGTGGTTCACGCCGGCGGCGCGGTAGTGGGTGTCCTCGAGCGGCACGCCCACGAGGTCGCAGAGGTCGTTGACCGTCCAGTAGACGCTGTGACAGAGGCCGTACGCCTTGAGCGAGGGGGCGACGACCGACATCCACCAGATGTTCAGCGCCATCGGGTTTGTGTAGTTCAGGAAGTAGGCGTCGGGGCAGAGCTCGAGCATGTCGTTCGCGATCGCGGTCAGCACCGGGAAGGTGCGCAGCGCGCGAAACACGCCGCCGACCCCGGTCGTGTCGCCGATCGTCTGGCGCAGGCCGCGGGCGGCGGGCAGCTCCAGATCGATGCGCGTCGCGTCGATGCCGCCGACCTGGATCATGTTGACGACGAAGTCCGCGCCGGCGAGCATCTCCCGGCGGTCGAGGGACGCCGCGAGACGGATATCGCGCCCCAGCTGCCAGGCCACGTTCTGCGCACTCCGGTGGGCGACATCGAGGCGCTCCGCGTCGATGTCGTGCAGGCGGATGTCGAGCGTGGGGAGGTCGGAGAAGCGGAGCAGGTCGGTGAGCAGCTGGCGCGTGAACACGACGCTCCCGGCTCCCAGGAAAACGATCGTCGGCATGACTCGATTGTGAAAATATGGCGCGGTATGCGCAAGTAAATGAGCGGATTGACGCTCAATCGCTCATCTGACATGATCACTCCCATGTCCAGTGCGAACAGCCCGGCCTCACCAGCGATCCCCGGAGGCTCCTCGAAACGGTCGCGGCGGATGACCGACATCCTCGACGCGATCGCCGAGCACGGGGAGGTCTCGATCGGCGAGCTCACCGAGCGCTTCGCATCATCAGCCGCCACCTTGCGCCGCGACCTCACTACCCTCGCTGATCAGGGCCTCATCGTCCGCACACACGGCGGTGCTAAAGCCGCTGGCGTGCTGTCGGAACTCCCCGTCGCCCTTCGCGACACTCGATTCGGTGACGCCAAGCGTCGCATCGCCCGCGCCGCAGCTCTGACGATTCCGCGCGAGCGCCACGCCGTCGCACTGAGCGGCGGCAGCACGACGGCTGGGGTGGCTCGAGAGCTCGTGAACCACCGCGACCTGACCATCGTCACCAACTCACTGTCGATCGCGTGGGTGGTCAACTCATACCCACGACTCAAGGTCGTCATGACCGGCGGCATCCTGCGACCGCAGTCGCTGGAACTCGTCGGTGTGCTCGCCGAGGGCGCGTTCAGCGCGGTCAACATCGGCACCGCCGTCCTGGGAGCCGACGGCTTCACAGCCGAGGCGGGCGTTATGACCCATGACGAGACCGAGGCCCGTGCGAACAACGCGATGGTCTCGAAGGCCGCCCGCACAATCGTTGTCGCCGACGGATCGAAGATTGGTCGAACAGCACTCGCGCAGATGGCTTCGACCGATCAAGTCGACATGCTCATAACGGACGACAGTGCTGATTCCGAAGAACTGGGACGGATCCGGACTGCCGGAGTTGAGGTTCGAATCGTCTAACGGAGGGGGTCTATCAGCGGGGAAGGAGCTCTGATCAGCAGTCGCTCGCCGAGAGTCCGCCAGCAGCCAAGCAGCCGTGACGCAGAAGGCTCATCGATGTACGCCTGTTTCCGGCCCGCTACGCAGTCGTTCTCCGCGCCGATAGCGGGCGCGCCCACGCGGTCGTCAGACGCATGTAGCCCGAAAATCCCGTCTACGCGCGCTCGGCGAGATACATGAAGACCATCGGGCAAAGCTGTGGGAGTTACGAGGGGGCATCCTGGGACTCGTCGTACCGGTCGCGCGCTGACTCAACCCTTTCGAGTGAGGCAATGACCCACCCCTGCAGACTATTTCCGGGTGTCCTGGCGGACCGCGGAGCGATGGTCTCGCCGATACGTCGAGATGGGCGAGGCCGGCATGCAGGATCGCTCCTCCCGGCCGCATTCGAGTCCGAACAGGACCCCCCGGATGCTGGTGCGCAAGGTCGTACATCTGCGGTGGAAGAAACGGCTGGGCCCCATCGGGATCGGCGCGCGGCTGGGAATGCCAGCCTCGACCGTTCACGCGATCCTCACACGCTGCCGGATCAACCGGCTCAGCCACATTGATGTGCGCACCGGAGAGCCTGCCCGACGCTACGAGCACGAACACCCCGGCTCGCTGATCCACGTCGACGTGAAAAAGCTCGGGAACATCCCCGACGGCGGCGGCTGGCGCTACGTCGGGCGCTTCCAGGGAGAGCGGAACAAGGCCATCACCGCGAAGCGGACCGGCAAACGCGGCATCGCCGGCGACCCAGTCACGGGAACGGCGTTCGTTCACACCGTCGTCGACGACCACTCCCGCGTCGCCTACGCCGAAATCCACGACGACGAGACCGCCGCCACCGCCGTCGCCGTCCTCCGCCGCGCAGTCGGGTGGTTCGCCGCCCGCGGCATCACCGTCGAGCGCGTGCTCTCCGACAACGGCTCCGCATACCGCTCGTTCCTCTGGCGAGACGCCTGCACAGAGCTGAGCATCCGCCACAAACGCACTCGCCCCTACCGACCGCAGACGAACGGAAAGATCGAACGCTTCCACCGCACCCTAGCCGACGGTTGGGCCTACGCCCGGCACTACAACTCCGAATCAGCCCGCCGCAACGCTCTCCCCGCCTGGCTTCACTCCTACAATCACCACAGGCCCCACACCGCGATCGGCGGCCACCCACCCATCAGCAGATTGACCAACCTGCCCGGGCAGCACATCTAGAGGGGGATTTCCTGGTTGGGCGTCTTAGGGACTGTCCGATAAAGGGTGTGTGAGGCCCGGCGGTTTTCAATGATTGGTTCTGTCGAACCGTCCGGCGAAGGTGATCGCAAACGCGTTGAGCGCGGGCTTCCACCTGATCGCCCAGCGTGC
>NZ_JBFECV010000011.1:0-87324 GCF_041379845.1 Microbacterium sp. BWR-S6Y | reverse complement strand
GAACGCCGCGCGGCGCTGCCGGGTTGGTTGCACTTCTACAATCATCACAGGCACCACTCCGCGATCGGAGCCCCGCCCATCCGCAGGATCGACAACAACCTTTCCGGACATCACACCTAGCTCTGGGCCTCGCCGAGGCGCGCTTCGGGCGTGAGCTCGGCGCGGAGACCGCCGCCGGTCGCAGCCCGGGCAAGAGCGCGACCCAGCGCAGGTGCCTGCTTGAACAAATTGTGACCGGCCACAAAAAAGACAGAGCCCGCCTCCCACACGGCCACGCCGTCCTCACTCCACGGGAGGTCGGTCACCCAGCAGTGAAGGAAGTCGCGCGGCTCAGGGTGAAGACCGGGCAGCGCCCGTGTCACGTACTCGCGTGCGCGTTCGTCCAGCGATCGAATCGCCGCCGGGTCGATGAAAGTTCCGTCGTCGCGGACGCCGACGGTGTCGCTGAGTCCAACCGAATAGCTGCTATTACCCGGTAGCGGCGTCGCGTAGACGCCGACCTCGCCGAAGACGCCGCTACTGTCCTGCAGGCACGCGACTCGTGCCGGGGCGGCGGCTTTCACGTCGAAGGTCAGCCTGACGTGTGCGGCGAGGCGAACCGGCAGCGACAGGCCGACGCTGCGTGCCAGGCGGGCGGTTTCGCGGCCGGCGCACACGACCACCTTGGAGTAGATAGACCGGTCGGTGACGCTGCGCACCTCGACCGTTCCATCGGCGCGGGGATCGATGGAGATGACCTCACCGGTGGTGACCGCATCTGCAAGGGCACCCGTGAGTGCCGTGATTGCGGCGCGGGTGCGGATCGCGCCGCCTGACTCGTCGAGCACCGCTGGCCCCGAGTACCCAGCGAGCAGCGGCATCCGCCGGGCGACCTCGGCCGCGTCGATCTCGTGAGCTTCCACGCCGCCGACCTCGTCGAGCACCCGCAGCCGCGCCAGGGCGCTGTCTCCGATCGCCAGGACACCGTCTGATGAGACCAGCTCGACATCGAAGTGTTCGGCCCACTCATCCCATACGCCGCGGCTTTCGCGCGCGAAAGCGACGAGTCGCGGGTCGTCGTGGGCATGCCGGAAGATCCGCGACTCGCCTGCGGACTGACCCGTCCCGGGCAGACCAGCCTCGTACAAGCGCACCGGCACGCCCTGCTCCCGCAGCGCGTACGCCGTCGACAGACCGACGATCCCGCCCCCGATCACTGCTACCTCGGGTGCACGCGTCGTGGCAACGCCGTCGTCAGTTCCTGTCATCGCGGTTCCCCGATCTGTTGCTGATTAGCGATAGGCCGCAAAAGAAGGGGCCGCTGCCACGACGTCAGCGGGCTGTGTAAGCCCGAAGTCACCGCGCGCAGCGACCCCTCCTTTCTGTGCCAATACTCCCGGGCTGTCGTGTCAGGCGGGGAGTTTGGAGCCCAGGACGTCGAGCTTCTCGATCGTCGGTTCGCTGAACAGTGTGCCGGTCTGCTCGCCGAGAGCGGTCGCTACTGCGCCGGACAGGTGCGCGTCGCGGCCGGCGTCATCGGGGAACACGTCGAAGATCCCGAAGGAAGAGGGGCCGAGACGAATCGCGAACCACGCTATGGTGGCCGGTTCCTCCTCGACGAGTCCTCGCCCGATGCCGAGAAATTCTTGGACCTCGTCTTCCTTGCCGGGCAGGGCCTCCAGCCTGACAAGCAGTCCCTTTGTCACGCTCATGACGTCACCTCCTCCTGGGTCGAGTTGCTCGCAAATTTCGCCACGATCGTGTCGCAGAACGCAGGCAGGTCCTCGGGTGAGCGGCTGGTGATCAGATTCCCGTCGACCACGACGTCCTGGTCGACGACGTCAGCACCGGCGTTGCGCAGGTCTGTGCGGATGCTCGGGAAGGACGTCAAGGTGCGACCTCCGACCACGCCAGCCTCGATCATCGTCCACGGCCCGTGACAGATCGCCGCCACGGGCTTGCCACTCTCCACGAAGTCGCGGACGAAGGAGACGGCGTCCTTGTCGACCCGGAGCTGGTCGGGGTTCACCGTGCCGCCGGGAAGCAGCAGGGCGTCGTAGTCGCCCACCGAGGCATTGGCGACCAACCCGTCGACGGTGAACGTGCCCGCTTCATCCAGGTCGTTCTCACGGGCCTTGATCTCGCCGTCGTGGATCGAGAGGACCTCGGTCTGAGCGCCGGCCCGTTCCAGTGCTTCGCGGGGTTGCTCGAGCTCAACGCGTTCGACTCCGTCGGCGGCGAGGATCGCGACCCTCTTGCCCTGGAGATCTGCTGCCATCTCAGTTTTCCTTCTTTCCGTTTGACATGCCGGGCTTGATGAGGACCTTGGTCCAACCCTTGGACCGGGCGTCGAAGTTCTTATAGGCATCGGCGGCTTGGTCCAGCGAGATTTCGTGGGAGACGATCCACGAAGGGGTCGCCTTGCCGGCCGCGATCAAGTCTCGCAGTCGGCGGTTGTACCGCTTGACCGGGGCCTGACCGCTTCCCATGGTCTGACCCTTGAACCAATGTGTGCCGTAGTCGATGGCTGCCTTGCCCTGTTTGGCCAATTCGCCCTTGGCCCCCGGGTCCTGGGGGATGAACACGCCAACGGTGCCGATTCCTCCGGTGAAGCGGACCGCGTTGATGAGCATGTTCAGCGTGGCGGCGGTGTCCTCGTTGCCCTGGGGATCGTGGGCCTGGTAGCCCACGCATTCGCAACCACGGTCAGCTCCGAGCCCCATCGTCTCGTCCAGCACAGCCTGCACGGGGTCGACCTTGGAGTCGTCGATGGCAATCGCACCGATCTGCTCGGCCAACGCGAGCCGGTCAGGGTGACGATCGACCACCATCACCTTCGCGGCACCCTTGATCATCGCGGACAGGGCAGCCATCAGCCCGACCGGGCCCGCCCCGGCGATCACAACGCTGTCGCCGGGTATCACGCCGGCCATCTCGGTGGCGTGGTAGCCGGTGGGGAAGATGTCAGAGAGCATGACGTAATCGTTCTCCTTCTCCTCCGCATCCTCGCCCAGGCGCAGCGCGTTGTGGTCACCGAAAGGCACGCGGAGCAGCTCCGCCTGGCCACCGCCGTAGGGACCCATGTCGGCGAACCCATAGGCCGCTCCGGCCAAGGATGGTTCGGGCTGGGTGGTGAGACAGTAGTTGGTCAGGCCGCGTTCGCAGTTCTTACAGAAGCCGCACGAGATGTTGAACGGGAGCACAACCCGGTCTCCGACCCTGACCTTCTCCACGCCGCTGCCGACTTCGATGACCTCCCCCATGTTCTCGTGACCGAACGTCCGGCCTACCTCGAAGGACGTCCGCCCCTCGTACATGTGCAGATCCGAGCCGCAGATGTTCGTCGTCGTCACCCTGACCAGGACATCGGTAGGGCGCTCGACCTTCGCGTCCGGGACGTCCTTCGTGCTGACCTGACGGGGCCCCTCGTACACCACTGCCTTCATGTCCACTCCCATCAGATGTATTGCTCGATGCTTCTTTGACGGGGCCTCGACAACGCCGGCCCTCCGCGAGACAGCAAACGCCCCCGCCGAACGACATGTCAAGGGGCTCGCCCTTGAGTTGACGTGTAGCGATCGAGCCGGGATAGTGCCCGGGTCCCGCTGCGCGGAACCCTCTCCCCCAGTCTCAGGGCATGGGGTTTCTCGGATCAAAAGAGCCACAGTCGACACCCGACCAGCGCCGTCGATGCCTGGGATGCCGCACTCGCGGATCACAGCAAGGAGATGCTGAGCCGGCTGCGGGCCGAGGTTGAGCAGATTCAAGCCGAGGCTGACGCCTCGGACGACCTGGCGGACGAGCACACGGAATAGAACATCTGTTCTAAAATCGATAACCTGGCGGTCCGCAAGGAGGATCGGCAGTGGGTACATCGAAGCGATACGCGTCGGCGGTCGATCGCAGGATGGATACCCGGATACTGGAGCGGATCGCTGCGGAGGCCGGCCCCCTGCAGTCGCTCTCGAGCGCTGAGCTGCGGTTAGACGTAGAACCGGTGACTATCGACCCGCGGCCGAAGCCGGCGAAGGCGTGGGTGCGCTTCGGCGCGACGCCGGCGCTCGTCGACGCGGAGGTCTGCCGGTGGACAGCGGATGCCTGCGCGATCAGGTTCCGCGTGGGCGAGACGGAGATGAAGGCATGGGTATGGGCCTCGGCGGTCACGCCGGCCTCTCCTGGAAGGCGCTGAACGTCCCTGTGGACGGTTTCTGCGGCGCCGCCGGCATCCCGGTTGCCTGGCGTCATGGATGACGACGAATGGCCAGGCTTCTCCCCTACCTGTGAGCGCTGCCTGGTGCAGCTGCAACCGTCGTGGAACCCGCCGACTCCCCCGGTCTGGCGGTGCCCGAATTGCGGCCTGGTGCGCGTGTTCTAGCCGATCTGGCGATCGGCGAGCAAAGCAAGCCCGAAAACGTCGGACGACGGTAGGTCGCTATTCACTCGCAAGGAACGAGCAGCTCCGAGGTACCATCCGCTCCTTCAGTCAACGAGCCATCTGATCGTGTCCCGGTTCCATACCGGGTCTGTACACGGGCTTTGCGGGGGGAATGACGTAGCCCAACGTTACAATCCCCGCCGCGATCAATCCGCCACGCCAATTCCAGAACGCCACTCCGGACGCCGCCCAGTAGGCAGCGGCGGTAAGACCATATTTGATGGTGAGGCGGCGAGGATAAGCCTCGGTCAGCCTTTGATCGGGTAGACCTTTGGCGGTGGCGTGCACTCACCGAAGAAGCCACCAGGTCGCCGGTGCCGCTGCTATGCCCAGGTACCAGAGGGCGGCGGTTGTGCTGTCCGCATCTCCACCGAAATGTTCGACCAACGGGCGCGCGGGAAATGGAGTGATACTGACCGCAGCCAAGAAGCCGATGGTCAGCAGGTTGTAGCCGTGGTCGGTCTTCTCTAGCAGCTTGCCGCTGAAATGGCTGTGGGCCCAATAGAGGCCGATGAGGATCACGCTGAGGACGTAGGCGGCGTAGTCCGGTGCCAGCTTCAGGTAGGCCGCGGCGAGGTCGCCATCCTCAGGCCTCGGTGCGTGCAGTTCCACCACAGGAAGTGTGATCGCGATCGCAAGCACCGCGTCGTTGAACGCCTCGAGCCGATCCGTCTCACGTTCGGTTCCCTTGAGAGAAAACCGCCATTTGAGCTAGAGCATCTCGAGCGGGCGACGGTCGCGTGGCCGAGGAAATGCCGCGTCGAGTGTCGCAAGGTCGGCGTCGGAGAGGACGATATCTGCGGCTGCCCGGTTCTCCCGCACATGTGCGATCGAACTCGCCTTCGGGATGGCGATGAGGCCATCGTGCCGCAACGTCCAGGAAAGTGCGACCTGCGCAGGGGTAGCACCGACCTTGGCTGCGATCTTCACAAGGGAGGGATGGTTTGAGAGTCGTCCCTGCTCGACGGGACTATACGCCATGACAGGCATTTCATGAGCGACGAGCCACGGCAACAATTCCAACTCAGGGCCTCGACGGACGAGATTGTAGAGAACCTGATCGGTCACGCAGCCATCCCCGCCGGCAGAAACAAGCTCGTCCATGTCGTCAGTATCGAGGTTGCTGACACCCCAATACCGAATCTTCCCGGCCGATTTCAGCGCCTCCATCGCTTCTATCGTCTCAGCGAGCGGCACCGATCCCCGCCAGTGGAGCAGGTAGAGGTCGAGCCGGTCGGTGCCGAGACGTCCCAAGCTCGCCTCGCATGCGCGTGAAAGGCGTGCGCGCGAGGCGTTCTGCGGATACGCCTTGCTGACGAGGAACAACTGGTCGCGCCGGTCGCCTAGCGCTTCGCAGATCAGCGTTTCCGCCGCGCCGTCGCCGTACATCTCGGCAGTATCAACGAGCGTCATGCCCAGCTCGACACCGGCGATCAACGCGGCGATCTCGTCGGATCGTCGCTCAGCACGCTCGCCCATCTTCCAGGTGCCTTGACCCATCGAAGGAACGACTTCTCCGCCCGGCAAAGTCACATGCCTCATATGCCGTCACTCCTTCAGATGTTCTCGGGTCGCCGCGTCTACCCACCCCCGGAGGGTACAACGCACACCACACGCTCGCGTCCCCCATCTATGACAGGCGTACCGGGGACGCCGGCGCGCAGGGCAGTTTCTCGGTCGGCTCGTCCACGTCCCGCACGGCGGCAATGGACCAAGCAGGGTCGCGGACCCAACTGCCCTCGATCGTCCTCACAGTCGGCGCGCTCCTATTGTTGCTGTTCGGAAAGGCCCTTCTGACCCCGAAGTCGGTCGCGATCTGCTTGATCGTCACACCATCTTCACGACCGCGAGCCACGCGCACGACATCGTCGCGGAACTCACGAGGATAGGGCTTGGGCATGATGACATCCTCCCAGCGGCACCAACCAGCACCACAGATCAGGTGTCACCTATCCGTGCAGCAGTCCCGTCGGCTCGGGGGCACCGTCAGTGTCGCGCCAGTTATCGTGTCGCGCGAACCTCGCAGTCCGATTCGTCCTCTGCAATGAACACACTTTCAACCGTCACGTCCCAGTGCCTGTACCGGCCCGATCCCTCGAGCTCGCGCTCGATCCTGTTCATGAAAGAGGTCGTCGCGCTGCCCACGTGGGGCAGGAACGGGCCGTAGTGAACCGCCCTCTCGTCGCCTACCGGACACTAGGCTCGCGTTCATGGGAACGATCTCATTCGCCTTCTTCGGCATCGACCGCCCCACCTTGGATAGCGACGTCCGCCGGCTCACAGCCGACACCGCGTCGCAGCTCCCGCACTGAACGAGCGACGCCGACCGACGCCGCTCCCCGAGAGAAAGAAGCACACAATGTCAAACTCGCTCGATGGCAAGGTCGCACTCGTCACCGGTGGTGGCGGAGGGATCGGGCGCGAGACCGCGAAGGTCCTCGTCGACCACGGCGCACGGGTCGTCGTCGCCGACCTGTCCGAGAATGCCGGCAACGGGACGCTCGAGTACATCGACGGCGGAGACGCCGTGACGTTCGTCCGGGCGGACGTGACCGACCTCGCGTCGATGCAGCACCTGGTCCAGGCCACGGTGGACCGCTACGGCCGACTCGACATCGCGCACAACAACGCCGGCATCGAGGTCACCGGCCCCGACCTCGCCGACGTTACGGTGGAGCAGTTCGACAAGGTGATCGCCGTCAACCTCACCGGAGTGTTCATCAGCATGAAGGCCGAGATCCCGCAGATGCTAGCGCAGGGCGGCGGATCCATCATCAACACCGCCTCGTCCCTCGGGCAGGCCGCCATCGCCCACCAGTCCGCCTACGTCGCGTCGAAGCACGGCGTCATCGGCCTCACCCGAGCCGCCGCGGTGGAGTACTCCGACAAAGGCATCCGCGTGAACGCAGTGCTGCCCGGGGTGATCCAGACGCCAATGATAGACGCGCTGGAGGAGACCTACCCCGGCTTCAAGGACGCGCTGCTGACGAAGCACCCGATCGGCCGACTCGGCACGCCGCACGACATCGCCGAGATGGTCGCGTGGCTCGGTTCGGACGCGGCCGCCTTCGCGACCGGCTCGCAGTTCGCCGTCGACGGCGGGTACCTCGCGATTTAGACGAGGTGGCCACGACGGACGGGAGGCACGGTGTCAGCTGGCACCGTGCCTCCCGTCCGTCACCGGTCGCGCCGCGACCCGCGTGTCAACCGTTCTTCGCGGCCAGTCGGTCCGTCTCGCTGTCGTTCCGCCACCCGGCGGTCGCGCCGCCGTCGACGCTGTAGTTCTGTCCGGTCACCCAAGAGGACTCGTCGGAGGCCAGGTAGAGCGCCGTGTACGCGATGTCCTCGCCCGTGCCGGGGCGTTGAATGAGCGCGTTGCCGACCTGCCAGGCCTTGCCCTCCGCGTCCACCGCCTTGTCCGTCGCCGGGGTGCTGACGATCGGCGCTTCCGACCCGCCGTAGTGCAGTGTGCCCATGGTGGACGACATCCATTCTCGGAATGACAACTCGGTCACATCGGCGAGAGGCTCGCTATGCCTACGGTTGCCCTTCCAGGTTAGTGGGCGGGTACCAGACCCGCTGCCCGTCCACCGACGCGAACGACGTGAGTGTGTGGGGTTTGGTGGAGGTGGCGCTCATGATGTCCTTCACAGAAATGTGGCGAACGAGCAGCGCATCCGCGATGAGAGACCGGTGGCAGCGCCACGGGACCGCTTCCGCGCACATGATCGCCACAGTCTTCTCTTTTGCTCGATCGATTAGACGGTCTATTCCACGCGCGAAGGGCTCGGTTTGCATGTAGTCGGCGTAGCTTCGGAAGCTTTTGTTGCGCCAGGCACCGTTGATGCTCTCCACATTCACTGGGGTGTGGCGGAGACCGCCGAGTTCTTTCATCCGCGCATAGTGCAGGCCTGCGTCCGTCAGGTTTTCCTCAAGCGCCTGCGCGCCGAATTGCGGGTTATGTCGGGAGCCGGGAACCGTCCGCACATCGATGAGTTGTTGCACGCCGTTGTTTTCGAGCAGCGCTATGAACTCCTCGATCGGGTGTGTGGAGTGACCGATGGTGAACACTGTCGAGGGTTGCATCCTGCTCCTGAACGGTTGCGAGCGGTCGGTTGCGACCGGGGAACTCCTCGCACCCAAGGGGTCCCCCGGTCAGCCGATCAGCGGCTCGCTCCCTTGAGCAGGATGGTGCGGGTGCCGTCGTCGAGGTCGATCCACCAGACGAGGCGGTTGCTGTCGCGGTCGATGCCTGCCCGGTGGGCGGGCAGTCTGAATCGGCCTGACTTTCGTTCCTATCGGGAGCCTTGTCCGACAGGTGTCGGATTGGCTGATTCCTGATCAGCGTAATACGCCTGTTCGACCTCGGCGGGTGTGCGCATGTCGGAGGAGACCTACCCCGGCTTCAAGGACGCGCTGCTGACGAAGCACCCGATCGGCCGACTCGGCACGCCGCACGACATCGCCGAGATGGTCGCGTGGCTCGGTTCCGACGCGGCCGCCTTCACGAGCGGCTCGCAGTTCGCCGTCGACGGCGGGTACCTCGCGATGCCGGTGGGTGTGCCGTAGTCCGTGGCGTGCAGCGCCGCGGCCCGGTTGGTGATGAGGTCAAGGGCAACTAGTCGAACCCCCCTCAGCCACGACGCGCCTCCATCCGCTTCTGATGCCTGCCGGCCGCGCGGTAGACGCTGCTGCGCGACGTGTTGAATAGCGTGGCGATCTCTGCCGGAGTCATCTCGTTGTCCGCGAAGTGCCTGGCGATCGCCGCATCCTCCTCGGGCGACAAGCTCGGCTGCCGGCCTTTCAACTTCGCCCGGACCGCGGGGCGCGCCATCGCCTCCTGGGTCCGGAGACTGATCCATCCGCCCTCCGCCTCAGCCATGCCAGCGAGGAAAGTGAGAAACAGCTTCGACCACGGGTCGCGAGGGTCGTACGTGGTGCGCCCCATCTGAAAGATCACGCCGCGTTCGGTGAGCTCACGAACCTGCCGGAGCGTCTCTTCCGCATTCCGCGCGAACCGGTCCAGCCGTGGGACGACGAGAGTATCCCCCTCCCGCACCGCGGCCATCGCTTCACGCAGCCCTGAACGTTCGAGGTTCTTACCCGTGAACCCCTCGTCGGTGTAGATCCGGTCGGGGGCGACACCCAGCTCGAGCAGGGCGAGGCGCTGCGTCTCGACGTCCTGGGCGATAGTGGACACCCGTGCGTAGCCAACGATCATCTGACCCTCCTCGTCGTCCCATATAGGGAACCGTCAGCGGGATTTCTTACGAACACGCTATATGGGACGGTCGACATCGTCGGTGAGGCACGTGATTCTGCCTGAGTCGTCAGCAAGCGCGCACGCTCGATGGCGTCCCACAAAGCGATCCCCTTGCGGTCACATATGGCAGCCCTTCCCGAACTTGTGAATGTTGACGCTCTTTCGCGGTGTTCTTGCGTTGTTGTTTGGCGGTGGCTATCCGATGACGAGGACGCTGGCGGCGGCTTCGACGACGTCGTCGGTGATGGTCTCGAGTTCGTTGATCTTGAGCACTCGTGCGATTTGGGGGAAGAGGCGTTCGAGGAGGCGGAAGTTGCCGCGAGTGATGCGTTCGATCGCGGCGATGGCTTGCGCGTCGGTGAAGTCGTCGGGGTCGAGGGTGCGGCCCAGTCGCTTCCAGCGACGTTCGAGGACGAAGAGGAGTTCGTCGCGGCCGAGGTTGCGGTAGCGGTGGGAGAACCCGAGGCGGCTGTAGAGCTGGGGGTAGTGCCGGAATCGTTGGTCGATGCCGGGCATGCCGATCAGGATGATCGCGGTGTGCTCACGGTCGTGCCGGTCTCGGAGGACTTCCAGGGCCGTGGGCGTGAGGCGTTCGGCCTCGTCGATGATGAGCAGCTCGACCCGCTTGCCCATGTTGTAGCGGCCGTGAGTCCCCGTAACTTTGCCGGTGGCGCGCAGGTGCTCATCGATGCAGATGCCCAGCCTGGTCTGCAGGTGGTCGATCTCATGGACGAGCTGCGCCGGCTTGGGGAGGACCGGTGGCGTGTAGAACAGGGTCCGGGATCGGTTCGCGGTGGCGTAATGCTCTGTGTCGGTCTCGCTCCGCGGTCCCCACTCGGTGATGAAGGGTTCCAGGGTGTCCCAGTGGGCGTATCGGCGGCCGGATTGCGTCTTGCCGACGCCGGCATCGCCGTGGCAGATGCCGATCGTGCGTTCCTTGCGGACGGCGTTGGCGAATTCGATGAAGCGGCGGTGTTCTTTCGTGACGATGAAGTCGCGGCTCATGGCTCGTCCTCTTCGTAGGTGCGTAGTCTCACCTGGCGTGGTGTCCGCGGCTCGGTTCGCGGCTCGTCACGGACGGCTGTCTGGGGGATGCGTTCGTTGATCTGTTGACGCAGCCGCCGACGGCGGGCGCGTCGGGCGGTCTCGATGTCGCGCAGGGAGAGTCGCTGGTTGGGGTGTGCTTCGTCGATCGCGATGCAGATGTGCGTGTCGTGGTCGTAGACGCGGATCTCGGACACGTCGCGCGGGTCGTACCTGATTGTCACGCTGCGTCCGACGAACGGCGCGAGTGTGGGTGAGAGGTACCGCTGGCCTTGGAAGTGGATGCCATCGCGTTGGACGACGCGGTTCTTCGGCAGGGTCAGCAGCAGCCCGTCGAGCTGGTCGAGGCTGTCGGGCATCCGCGGCAACCAGCCGTCACCGATCCAGGCCTCCTTCGGGCTGGCGCCGATCTCGCTGTGGGGGCGCTCGTTGTACTCGGTGACGAACCGGCCGATGGCCTGATCGAGGTCCGCGAGGCTGAGCTGCGGCTTCGGGGCTCGTGCCCGAGGGGTGAGGTGGCCGGGGAGGGTCGTGAGAAGTTCGGTGTTCACGGTGCCGAAGAATCGCTCGATCTTCCCGCGACCTTGCGGCCGGCCGACTGTCGAGTAGATCAGCCGGATCTTCAACGCCACCGCCGTGTACTCCAGATGCCTGCTGGTGAAGTCGCTGCCGTGGTCGACGTGGAGCACGTCGGGGAGACCGCACATCGCCCAAGCCGGGTTGGTCTTGCGCCAGATCGCCTGCCGCAATGCGAGCGCCGTGTTGATCGCCGAGGGCGCCCCTGTGAACACGGTGTACCCGCAGATTGCGCGCGAGTAGTCGTCGATCACGACCGTTAGCCAGGGGCGTTCCGGCTTCCCATCGGCGCCGACGATGAGGATGTCGAGTTCGGTGTGATCGGCCTGCCAGATCGCATTCGGTCGCTCGGCTCGGCGGCGGAACACTAGCTCGTGTCGGTCCCGGTACGCGGCTGGGCCGTCCAGCGCGAGGGTCACGAGTGCCGGGTCAAGGCGGTGCAGGATCGACCGGACCGTCGAATAGCTTGGACGGGCGCACCCGATGCGGTCGGCCTCGGCCATGGCGAGCCGGTGCAAGGCCGCCACCCCGGGACGCGGTTTGGTGAGTCCGAGCTGCTCAACGAACGCGACCAGGTCTGGGTCGGTGCGCTGGGTCCCCGCGTCCGCTCGCGCGCTCGGTTTCAGCCCGTCGATCCCCGCCACCGCGTAGTCATGGTTCCAGCGTTGAAGGGTGCGCAGACCGATTCCGGTCTCCCTGACCAGCGTGGCCAGGGGAATGTCATCCTCGACATGGAGACGCAGGATCCGCCACCGGGCCAGCGCGTCCATGGCACATCTAGTCGCCGACCGCTGCCGGGGTGCCGGTGGCGTGCTGATGACGGTAGAGCGTCGCTCTGGACCATCCGACCAGTCGGGCTGCGTCTTCGGCGGTGCGTCCCTTCGCGCGCGCGTCTCGCACGATCGCAAGCTTCTCCTTCACGACGCCCGGATCCACGGGTGGCCGGCCGAAGCGCGTGCCAGCCTGCTTCGCCGCGGCGATGCCGGCGTTGACTCGCTCGGTGATCAGTTCACGCTCGTACTCCGCCAGCGTCGCGAGCATGCCCAGCATCATCCGCCCGGACGAGGTCTCGGGGTCGATGCCATCCGAAATCGATCGAACCTTCACGTCCTTCTCGCGCAGCAGGTTCACCGTGTTCAGCACGTCGATGAGGGAGCGCCCGAGTCGGTCGATGCGCCAGACGACCACCGTGTCGCCGGGCTCCGCGTACTCCAGAAGTCTCTTCATCCCTGGCCGCTGCACCGCGGCACGGCTGCCCGAGGTCACGTCTGAGAAGACGTCCCTCGCCTCACACCCGTCGCGCCCAGGGCGTCGAGTTGCAGGCGCGCGTCCTGACTGACGGTGCTCACGCGCGTGTACCCGAGAAGCCTCACCCGATCAGCATGCCTCACAAACTCCTGTCGCGCGACCCCGTGAGGCAGAGCGCGATGAGGCAACTTTTCGAGACGTTCTCAACGCCCGAAATTGTGCGACGACGGCACCCTTTGACGCATCGCTCATCATGTCTCATTTAGCTATAGATGAACGAGGCGTTCGGAGAGCGCAACCAACACGTCGTTTCGGGATCCGGCACCTGCGCGAACGCTGAGGTTCAGCAGAAGGTGTCAGCTTCTGGGGCTCCGATCATCCTGCGCGTCGGCGTTGCCCTCAGTGTTTTGGGTGGGCGGGCAGCAGTCGGGGTCGTTCGTGTGGTGGCGTCGCCGGTTGCGTATCACAGCGATGGCGCTCGCCAGGGCCGCGAGGATCAGGAGCCTGACTCCGCCTGCTATCGCCCACGGGTTGTGCAGGAGGGCACCGATTCCTGTGATCGCGCCGCCCGCGGCAAGCAGCGGGCCCAGGGCGCAGCAGGCGACCACGAGGAAGGCCGCGCCCAGCGCCATGAGCAGACCACCCCCGGTTCGGTTGTCATCGTGAGGCGACATCGCCATCTTCGTCCGTGAGGTGGGCTGGTTCAGCAGCACGCGTCCGGCCCGCGGTAGCTGCCGTCTCCTGTGCCGCTGACTGGACGTGCAAGCGTTTCGGGGAGGAGGTTGCGGCCAAGCCCGAAGGCTTCGGCGACGGACAGTACCCGGCCTTCCGGGTGCTCTGCAAGCCAGCCGCCTGCGTCTTCCGGAGAGGTGAAGTAGTGGACCTGGTTGCAGAACGAGGAGCGGATCGACGGCAGATTCCCGGGGTCGACCAGGGAGACGACTGCGGTGATTGGTTCCACGCTGGTGACACCGGCGGTCGGATCGACCGTGACCCGAATCGTGTCGCCGCTGGCCGGGGAGACCGACTCGATCCGCGCGGGACGGCCGATAAGGGTGGGGAAGATCAGAGTGTCAAGGGCGCACCAGGTGTAGAGCTCCTCACCGGCGACGGTGAACCGGTGCCGGGTGGGGCGCAGGGTGAGGCCTTGGCCGATGATCCGGCCCTGGTCGTCGTACTCGGTGTCCGGCATCGCGGCCAGGCGGGCGCGGACCTCGTCGGCAGTGAGAGCGGCGGCGGCCGCGAGGTCGTCGATACTAACCGGGTCACCATCCGCAAGCAGCCGGAGCAACGGGACCAGCAGGGTTGTCTCGGCGGATCCGGCGAGACGGTCGATCAGGTCGGTAGCAAGGTTCGTCATCGTAATTGATCCAGTTCTGATGGGGTGCGTGCGTCGGTGCACTGTCAGGCGCAGCAGGACAGTTTCGAGACGTCGGTGGTGAACGCTTTCGCGACGATACGGATGCCCTCGGCCATGGTCAGATACGGGGCCCACGCGTCGGCGACCTCGGTGATGGTCTTGCCGAGGATGTAGACGCCGGCGGCGGCGAGCTCGCCCGCGTCCTGAGCGACCGCGGTGAGGCCGAGGATTTCACCAGTGTCGGCGTTGGCAACCATCTTGATGAACCCGCGGGTGTCCCGGTTCACCACCGCACGAGGCACATAGTGCAGAGGCAGGACCCGACAGTCGCAGCGGATCCCGGCCGCGATGACCTCTTTCTCGGTCATCCCGACCGCGCCGATCGCGGGACTGGTGAACGTCACCCGCGGCATCCGCGTGTAGTCGACCGCTGCGTCCGCTCCGGTGAAGGCGTTCTCGGCGACCAGCGTGCCGTGGCGTGCCGCGACGTAGACGAACTCGGGGTGCCCGGTGACATCCCCGGCCGCCCAGACCCGAGGGTTGGAGGTTCGCAGTTCGTCGGTGACGACGACCTGTCCGGCGTCGCCGGTCTTCACCCCGACGACGTCGAGGTTGAGTCCTGCCGTGACCGGGCGGCGTCCGAGCGCGACGAGGATCTCGTCCGCACGGAACTCCTGCTCACCGCCGGAGACCTCCGCCGTGACAACGACCTGACCGGTGGCGGTGTCTCGGACGACCCGGGGCGGAACAGCACGGCGGACCACCCGGATGCACTCGTCGGCGAAGACCTCCTGCAGAGCCTTGGAAACCTCGGGCTCCTCCTTCGACGCGAGCCGGGAACGCACCAGCATGGTCACCGTCGAACCCAGCCGGGCAAACAGCTGAGCCAACTCCAGCGCCACGGAGCCACCACCCAGCACCACCAACGAGTCGGGCACCTCGGTCAGCTCCATCGCCGACGTCGACGTCAGGTAGCCAACGTCGTCGAGCCCCTCGACGGGCGGGGCCCAGGGGGCGGAGCCCGTGGCGATCAGGTAATGCGCGGTCTCGATGGTCTCAACGGTGCCGTCGGCAGCGGTGACCTCCAACACGGGCGCATCCGGAGT
Source organism: Microbacterium sp. BWR-S6Y (assembly GCF_041379845.1). Classification (NCBI taxonomy): domain Bacteria; kingdom Bacillati; phylum Actinomycetota; class Actinomycetes; order Micrococcales; family Microbacteriaceae; genus Microbacterium; species Microbacterium sp. BWR-S6Y. The sequence continues at coordinate 72,313 of NZ_JBFECV010000011.1, read as the reverse complement.
GCCAGCGAAGGCTGCGTCGCCCTGCCGGACCGGCCAGCCGTACGCCTCGGCCACGTCGAAGTACTTCTCCCCCCGCATGGCCTCGGCCAGCTCCTGCTTGCCACGCACCAGACCGGGCATGTCCACCGGGCCCGCGGTAGCGGCAATCCCTGGGAATCGGGCGCCGGCGTCCGCCGCCACATGGCGGGCCTCACCGGCAGCGATCAGCGCCTTGGACGGCACACACCCGGTGTTCACGCACGTGCCACCGAACGTGCCGCGCTCCACCATCACCACCGACTTGCCCAGCATGGTGGCGCGGATCGCAGCGGCGAACGCCGCACCACCCGATCCGATCACGGCCAGATCAAACCTCGACTGCATTCCGATCCCTCCCGGACCTATCGCGAACATTCGCTGCTACAGTCATCATCAACCTTCCTGTGCGGTGGAAGGTCAAGTCCTCTGACGAAGGAGCGTCGATAATGCGGATCGGTGAACTCGCTGAGGCGGCCGAGACGACCGCAAAGACGCTGCGGTTTTACGAAGACCAGGGACTCCTACCCGCGACCGAGCGCACACCCAGCGGCTACCGCGACTACACGACTGCGGCGCTTGCCCGTATCAACTTCATCCACCGCGGTCAAGCAGCCGGACTCACCCTGGCCCAAATCCGGCAGATCCTCGACATCCGCGACCACGGCCAAGCCCCCTGCAACCATGTTCGCGACCTGCTCGACACACGCCTCGCTGACATCGACCAGCAACTCGCACAGCTCCACGACCTCCGCGACACCCTCGCCGCGCTACGCGACCAGGCAGACCACGTCGAGCCCGACACCTGCAGCACCGACCAGGTCTGCCGCTACCTATAGCAGCGCCCCGATCGAGAGGTCTGAGAACTATGAGTCGTCTCCGGTGATCCCCGGGCGGAGAGGACGGACTCGAGACCATCACCGCGACATCGGATGACCGCCGCCAAACAGCACTGCAAGAACACCGCCAAAGAGCGTCATCAGTCACAATTCCGGCACCTCGTCGACGGCCCCTGCGGGTGGTGCGAAACCGATCGGCTTCGCACCACTTATTAATCGGCAGTTACCGATATGATCGTCACATGCCGATGACACAAGAGCTCGCAGCTGCTGTATCTCTGTTCCACTCTCTTGCCGATCACAGTCGCCTGTCGATACTGCGTCGGCTGTCCGTTGGTGAAGCGCGGGTGAGGGACCTGACCGATGAGCTCGGCTTGGCGCAATCGACCGTGTCGGAGCACGTTGGATGCCTCCGCGAATGCGGGCTTGTCGTTGCCCGCAGTGAGGGCCGGCAGAACTTTTACTCTGTCTCCACTCCTGAGGTGATCGATGTTCTCGAAGCGGCCGAGCGACTCCTCGCCGCGACGGGTTTCAAGGTCGATCTGTGCAAGACGTACGGGAGCGACGCCCGATGATCGGAACCATCGTGGCCGCCATCGGCCTGTTCGCGGCGACGAACATCGACGACATCGTCGTCCTCACCGTTCTGTTTCTCGCGTCCGCACGCGGAGCCCTCCCGGGATGGAAGGTCGTGGCCGGACAGTACCTCGGCTTCATCGCTCTGGTCGCAATCAGCAGCCTCGCCGCCGCAGGCCTCACCATCGTTCCGGATGAATGGGTCGGGCTGCTGGGCCTGGTCCCACTTGCGATCGGTGTGTACGGGCTGATTCGTACGCTCCGACATCGCGGCGACGATGACGACGACGACGAAAGCTCCATCAGCGCCGGGGGCCTGCTCGGAGTTGCCGGCATTACCATCGCGAACGGTGCCGACAACATCTCGCTGTACACACCTGTCTTCCGCACCAACCCGGTTCCGGACACCATCGTTACCATCATCGTGTTCTTGGTACTCGTTGCCGTGTGGTGTCTTATCGCCCGCTTCGTGGGTACCAGCAAGGCTGTCACAGAGGCTCTTGAGAAGATCGAGCACTGGCTCGTGCCGGCCGTGTTCATCGGGTTGGGTCTGTACATCCTGGTCGAGTCCGGCGTGATCGTTCGTCTCATCGAAGTCCTGTCGTGAGCAGGTTCACACGCCTCCTCGCTGCCGCTGCTGCCGTAGTTGCCGCCTTCACGGTCGACCAACTCACCAAAGCGTGGGCCCTGTCCTACCTCGACGGAGGCCGTGATATCGACCTTGGGCTGGGCGTATCCCTGCGCCTCGTGTTCAACCCTGGGGTCGCATTCGGTCTCGGCGGCGATGTGGGAGCGCCGCTTGTCGTCGGCGTTATGGTCCTTGTCGCCGCGCTGCTCACGTGGATCGTCATCCGAGTGCTGCGGAGGCAGAGCATGGGCGCTACTGCGCTGCTAGCTGCCGCCGCCGGCGGCGCGATCGGCAACCTGTGGGACCGCACCACACGCGCTGAAACCGGACCGCTCAGCGGAGAGGTGGTCGACTTCATCGCTGTCGACTGGTTCGCCATCTTCAACGTGGCTGACATCTTCACAACGCTCGGCCTGCTCGGGTGGGCAGCCTTGTATCTGCTCCGTCGAGACCACGCTCCCATCAGCGGGAGCACCGGTGACGGTTCCCAGCACCGCGGCTGATCTGGGAACGAGGAGGGCCCGCACGGGTATTCGTGCGGGCCCTTCGCGGGTGGCGGAGGGCGGTGCCCGCCGCGATGCGCGTTACTGCTGGTAGGGGATGAGGCTCAGGCCGCTGTCATCGACGACGAGGATGTCGCCGTTGTTGGTGATGGTGACGGCTTGGGCGGTGCCGTGGATCGTTCCGACTTCGAACCAGTTCTGCGCTCCCGCGGTTGTGGCCCAGATCCGTCCCTGGGTGCCGATACCGACCACGCGGTTGTGGTCCGGGGAGGCGCTGAGCCCGGCAAGAAGGGGAGCATCCGGCCACGCCTGAAATGTGGCAGCCCGGTCGGTGCTGACCAGCAGACCATCCGCGGTGGAGGCCATCACTCGCCCTGCTGCGTCAACGGCGAGCGACATGGCGTAGACGGGTGCCCCGGTGGGCTGCCAGGAGACACCGCCGTCTGTGCTGGTGAGCATTTCATTGGCGTCGGTGGCGACGCCGTAGAGCGTTCCGCGGGGGTCCGCGGCGAGGGCGTGAAAGTCTTTCTCGCCTGTGAATGCGGTGGGTTGCCAGCTCTGCCCGTTGTCGGAGCTTCGGATGATGCCCAGGTTGGGGGCTCCCAGCTCGGGCGGGGTGGTCCGACCGGGGTGGCCAGATGCCACGAGTGTGTCGTCAAGGACGGTCAGGCCCATCGCGTCGAAGTCCGTCTTCGCCAGGCGGGCGCCCAGCTCACCGTCACGGGTGACGGTGAAGATGCCCTCGTGGGTTCCGATAAGGAACCCATCGGTGGCGGGGTCATCAACGATGCCGTGCACGTGTGTGAGCGGCTGCTCAGGGTGGTCGTCACCGGTGAGGGACGGTGAACCGGCGCAGCCTGCGAGAGCGAGCGCGACCATGGGGACGAGGGTGACCAAGGACAAGGCGCGGGTGCGGGAGCCCGGCGCGGTGAGGTTGGTGTGGTGGTGCTGCATTGGGGGTGCGTTTCGTCTGATCGGGTGGTGGGGCGCGGTGGTTTTCCGCGCCCCACCCGGGTGATCAGAGAGTTGCCAGAAGCTCCTCCATGGTCGCGATTTCGGACGTCTGCGATTCGACGATCTGGTTGGCCAGGGCGACGGCGTCGCTGTTCTGGCCGTTGCTGGCCTCTTCCTGGGCCATCTCGATCGCGCCGCGGTGGTGTTCGATCATCTGCTGAAGGAACAGTCGGGCGGCGTCCGTGCCGGTGGCCTGCTCGAGGGCCTGCATGTCGTCCTCGCTCATCATGCCGCCGCCGCTGTGGTCCATGCCGCCCATGTCGGAGGAGGTGGCTCCCCAGTCCTCGAGCCACCCTTCCATGGTCGCAATTTCAGGCTCTTGAGCGGCCTTGATCTGCTCCGCCAGGGCGGTGACGCGCTCGTCGATGCCGTCTTTCGACAGGAGCGTGTCGGACATCTCGATCGCTTGAGTGTGGTGCTCGATCATCATGCTGGCGAACATGACGTCCGCCTCGTTGGCGTCCGCGGACTGCGCGGGGCCAGCACTGCTGCTGCTGCCGTGGTCCATTCCGGGCATGCTGCCGCCCGAGGTGGTCCCGCCGGAGCATCCGGCGAGAGTGAGCAGGGCGGCGAGAGTGAACGCGGCGGTCGCCGCGGCGCGGGTCTTCATGGTGGTTGTCTCCATCGGTCGGTGATGAGGCACGACGGTTGTCGTGCGGGAAGATGCGTTGCCCGCGCGGAAGGCGGGCGTACGCGTCATCACGTGCGACTGATGCAGAGAACCGTGAGGGAAGGTGGCGGGACAATCTGTGCGGGCGCGGGCCACCGGGCCTGTACCGCGCGGAGTACGTCGTCTCGGACGGTAATGCGCCACCCGATACGGTGACGTGCGAGCACGAGCACGCTGACAAGCAGCGCCAACACGCACGCCATCCAGGCCATGGCGTGATCGTCGCCACAGTCGCCGCAGCCGTCGTCGTGGGCGGCGGTCGTGTTCAGCTGGGCGGAGAGGGGCGACGCATCGTGATGGGTCGATACCTCTCCCGCGACAGCCACCGTGTCGCCATGTCCGGAGGCGGTGGTGTGGGTGTTGAGGGAGTGCATTGCCAGGAGCCCCACGATGACGGCGCCGGTTACAGCGATCACCATCAGCAGGGTGCGGGTGAATGCACGCTGGCCACGCACATGCTGCGCGAGGGTAATCAGCGACATCTTCACCTCCTGGTCGGTTTCTAGGCTAACTTTCGCCGGCGAGGGCGGGTGGGCCGCTTGACGGCCAACGCGCGCTTTGCCCGCGAGTGGGTGACGGGAACTGGTGGGTTACAACGCCGCGAGGAGGTCGTTGCACGCCTGCTCGCAGCGGCGGCATGCCTCTGCGCAGACCCGGCAGTGCTCGTGCATGTCGGCGTGCTGCTCGCATTCCTGCGCGCACGCGGCGCACGCGGTGCGGCATGCCTCCACAACAGCGCGAACCACCTCGACGTCCACCGTCGTCTGTCGAGAAAGCACCGCACCGGTCGCGGTGCAGATGTCGGCGCAGTTGGCGTTTTTGGTGATGCACGTCACCAGCTCGGCCACCATGTCTTCTGACAGGCACGCGTCGGCACACGCGGTGCAGGTCTGCGCGCATTCGATGCAGGCCTCAATGCAGCGGGCGAGTACGTCCGCGGCCTCAATGGACGCGGCCTTGGGGTGAGTAGTGAGCATCTGATCGATAGCAGTCATGTTCGCTGGTCCTTTCCCGGGGACCGTCCCCGGCGCCTGCCACGATACGAGCGGGCGACGGGGACGATTCGGGGGGTTGCGGGCGCGGGGAAACTACTTCGCGGCGACGGCTTGCGGGCTGAGGTCGAGCCGACGCAGGAGTTGCGCGTTGAGCGCGACGACGATCGTGGACAGCGACATCAGGATCGCTCCGACGGACATGGGGAGGACGAACCCGATAGGGGCGAGCACTCCGGCGGCGAGGGGGACGGAGACGAGGTTGTATCCGGCGGCCCACCACAGGTTCTGCTTCATCTTCCGATAGCTGGCCCGCGACAGGTCGATCACGGACAGCACGGAGCGGGGGTCGTCGCTGGCGAGGATGACCCCGGCGGACGCGATGGCGACATCGGTGCCCGCGCCGATGGCGATACCGACATCGGCTTGCGCGAGGGCGGGTGCGTCGTTCACCCCGTCACCAACCATGGCGACCTTGCGGGATTCGTTCTGAAGCTGCTTGACCTTGGATGCCTTGTCTTCGGGGCGGACCCCGGCGAAGAAGCGGTCGATGCCGAGGTCGGCGGCGACGGATGCGGCAACCGCTTCGGCGTCTCCGGTGATCATGACCACCTGCACGCCCCGCTGGTGCAGCGCGTCGACCGCAGCGCGCGATTCAGGGCGGATCTCATCCGCCAGGCGCAGCGCTCCTGCCACCTGCCCGTCGATGAGAACGTGGAGGATGATCGCACCCTCCTTGCGCCACTCGTTCGCGATCGACCGCTCAGCGGCCTTCTCCTGCTCGAGCATGTAGGGGCCGCCGACCTGGACGGTGCGCCCGGTGACCTGCGCGCGGACACCGACGGCCGGTGACGATTCAAAGTCGTTGGAGGAGGGCACGGTGAGCTGCTTCTCTTTCGCGGCGTTCACGATCGCCCGAGCAAGGGGGTGTTCAGAGTCCGCCTCGGCGGCGGCGGCCAAAGCCAGCAGTTCGTCTGCATCGACCCCTTCGGCAGGGTCGATCGCGGTGACGGCCGGCGTTCCCTTGGTGAGTGTGCCGGTCTTGTCGAACAGCACCGTGTCGACGGTGCGCATGCTTTCCAGCGCGAGACGGTCCTTGATCAGAACACCGCCGCGCGCGGCACGCTCCGTGGCGATCGACACGACGAGCGGGATCGCCAGTCCCAAGGCGTGCGGGCAGGCGATGACCAGAACGGTGATGGTGCGGATGACCGCTTCGTCGGGGAATCCCACCAGGGACCACACCACAGCGGTGACCGCGGCCGCGCCGAGCGCGAACCAGAACAGCCACCCCGCAGCACGGTCCGCGAGCCGCTGCGCGCGAGAGGAGGAGTTTTGAGCCTCAGAGACGAGCTTTTGGATGCCCGCGAGGGCGGTGTCCTGCCCGACCGCGGTGATTTCTACGCGAACTCCGGAGTCGGTGGCGACCGTGCCGGCGACGACCTGATCGCCGTCGCCGCGGCGAACGGGGCGGGATTCTCCGGTGATCATCGACTCGTCCATGCTGGCCGAGCCCTGCACGATCCGCCCGTCCGCGGGAACCCGCCCACCGGGGCGGACCACAACCACGTCACCGACCTGCAGCTCAGCGGGGGCGACGGTGACGGTGGTGTCCCCGTCCACCTTCTCGGCCTCGTCGGGCAGGAGCGCGGCGAGGGAGTCGAGGGCGGAGGTGGTCTGGGCGAGGGATCGCATCTCGATCCAGTGCCCGAGAAGCATGATGACGACCAACAGCGCCAGCTCCCACCAGAAGTCCAACTCGTGGTGCAACAGCCCGAGGCTTGCCCCCCAGGACGCGAGGAACGCGACGGTGATCGCGAGGGCAATGAGAAGCATCATGCCGGGCTTGCGGGCGCGCAGCTCGCTGACGGCGCCGGTAAGGAACGGGGCGCCACCCCAGACATACATGACGGTCCCGAGAATCGGGGACACCCATCCCACCCACGCCGCGTCCGGCAGCGGGTAGCCGATCAGCATCGAGAACATGCTGGAGAAAGCCACGACCGGCACCGCGAGAACCAGCATGATCCAGAACAGCCGCCGGAACCGGGCGACGTGATCACCGTGACCGGCGTGACCGCCGTGGTCGGCGTGACCGTGCCCGGAGTGCCCCGCCGCAGGTGCCCGATCATCCGTGCCGTGCGGGTGGCCCATCGCTGCGTGGTCGTGTACTGCCGTTGCCGCCGGAGCGTTGTGGCCCTGGTGGTTCGTGCGGGCCGAGTGGTTGTGATGTTCGTGCTGGCTCATGGGAGCCTCCTTCGCTGGGTGCGCCGCCACGGCGCACGATTCAGGCCGGTTGGGGCATGGGAGTGCGGGCGATGTGCACGGGTGCCGGCTCGGGGCGGAACCGGCGCAGCCGGAGGCTGTTGGTCACGACGAACACCGACGACAGCGCCATGGCCGCCGCGGCGACGAGCGGGTTCAGCAGCCCGGCCATCGCGATCGGGATGGCGGCGACGTTGTAGGCGAAGGCCCAGAACAAATTGCTCTTGATGGTGCGGAGGGTGCGGCGGGAGAGTCGGATCGCGTCGGCCACGACGGTCAGGTCGCCGGAGACGATCGTGATGTCACTGGCGGCGATCGCCGCGTCCGTGCCGCCCCCCATCGCAAGGCCGAGGTCGGCTGCGGCGAGGGCCGCGGCGTCGTTGACGCCGTCACCGACCATTGCGACCACGTGGCCATCGTTTTGGAGCCGGCGGATCACTTCGAGCTTCCCGGCGGGGGTGACGCCGGCGTGCACGTCGGAGATGCCGACCTCAGCGCCAATCCGTGCGGCCGTGGTGTCGTTGTCGCCGGTGAGGAGCACCGGGCGCAGCCCGAGTGCGCGGAACAGTGCGATGGCGGTCGAGCTGGTCGGCTTCACCGTGTCCGCCACGCCGATCGCGCCCAGGTACTGCCCGTCGCGGCCGACCGCGATTGCGGTACTGGTACGAGCGAGCGTGTTCAGCTCCGCTGCGGCCTCCGACGGTGGGCGGATGCCCCACTGCTCGGCCAGCCAGGAGGCGCGGCCCGCGACCACCGCGGCGCCGTCCACGATCCCCTGCACACCGAACCCGGCGTGCGAGGCGAAGCTGTCCGCATATGCACCAGGCGCGGTGGCGGTGATCGCGCGGGCGACGGGATGCTCGGAGCCCGCCTCGACCGCAGCGGCGACCCGCAGCAGCTCGTCCCGGGTGACACCAGGGGCGGGGTGAACGGTGGTGACGGTCATCTTGCCGGTGGTCACGGTGCCGGTCTTGTCGAGCACGATGGTGTCGACGGTGCGGGTCTGCTCCAGCACCTGCGGTCCACGGATCAAGATTCCCAGCTGCGAGCCCCGGCCGGTGCCCACCAAGAGGGCGGTGGGGGTGGCGAGGCCAAGCGCGCACGGGCACGCGATGATTAGTGTCGCGACCGCGGCGGTGAACGCTTGTTCCAGCGATGCCCCAGCGATCATCCAGCCGACGAAGGCGGCGGCGGCAAGTCCGATGACGATCGGGACGAACACGGCCGACACCCGGTCAGCGATGCGTTGCACCTTGGCCTTGCCGGTTTGGGCTTCCTCCATCAGCCGGCGCATGCGCGCGAGCTCGGTGTCGGCGCCGACCCGGGTGATTTCTACGGTGAGGCGGCCGCCGACATTCACCGTCGCTCCTACGACACGCGACCCAGTCGTCACCTCGACGGGGACTGATTCTCCGGTGAGCATGCTGGCATCGACGGCGGAGGCACCATCGATCACCAGCCCGTCGGAGGGAATCTTCTCCCCCGGTCGAACGAGCACAGTGTCTCCGACCGACAGCTGCGCGACCAGCACCATCCGTTCGGCGCCGTCGACGAGCTGCGTGGCGTGCTTCGCGCCCATCTCCAGCAGCGCCCGTAACGCCTCCGACGATGATTTCCTCGCGCGCGCTTCGGCATACCGCCCGGCCAGGATAAAGACGGTGACCAGCGCGGCCACTTCCAGATAGATTTCGTGGCCCCCGGCCTGCGGGGTACCGACGAGGGTGAACGTCATCGTCATGCCGGGCACGCCTGCGCCACCGAAGAACAGCGCGTAAAGGGACCACCCGAATGCGGCGATGACGCCAACGCTGATGAGGGTGTCCATGGTCGCCGCGCCGTGTCGGGCGTTGACGGCCGCGGCCCGGTGGAACGGCCACGCGCCCCAGACCGCCACCGGGGCGGTGAGAGTGAGGGCAAGCCACTGCCAGTACTCGAACTGCAACGCCGGGACCATCGACAACACTGCCACCGGCAGCGACAGGGCGGCACTAATCAGCAGACGCCGCCGTAGCGCCCCGACCTCGCCGTCCTCTCGGTTTGGGGTGTTCTCATCGATATCACCGCTCGGTGGCGGTGCGGGGAGAGCCGCCTGGTACCCCGCGGATTCGACGGCGGCGATCAGGGTGGCAGGGTCGACGTCGTTCCCGCGAACACGTGCTTTTTCGGTGGCGTAGTTCACCGTTGCTTCCACACCGGGAAGCTTGTTCAGCTTGCGTTCAATCCGGGTCGCACACGACGCGCATGTCATCCCGGAAATATCGAGTTCGACGTCGACCGCGCTCATGCGGGTGCGCCGGCCAGGGTGTAGCCGGCCTCCTCCACCGCGGCCCGCACTGCGGCAGCATCAATCGGGGTCAAGCTGTGGATGGTGACGCGCGACGTACCGCCGGCGTTGAGGTCTACCGTGACGTTCTCGACACCGTCGATCGCAGTCAGCTCCTCCGTGACGCTCGACACGCAGTGCGAGCATGTCATTCCGGTCACCAGGACGTCTTCTGTCACCGTCGCCGCGGTGGACGCGGGTGCGTCTGTCGCTGCGGACGTGGCGCAGCAAGCGCAGCCGGCGTTGGTGTCTTTCAGGCCGAGGTCGATGCGGTCGGTCATGATTTGCTCCTCTGGGGTTGGTGCGGGATCAGGAACGGACGAGCCGTGCAATCGCGTCGTTGGCCTCACGAATCTTCTCTGCGGCAACCTGGCCGCCCTCTGCGCTCGCCTCCGCGACGCAGTGGCGGAGGTGATCCCCGAGCAGGGATAGAGCAACCGTCTCCAAAGCCTTCGTCGCGGCGGAGACCTGCGTAAGGATGTCGATGCAGTACTTGTCTTCATCGACCATTCGGGCGATCCCTCGTACCTGACCCTCGACGCGACGCAGCCGCTTCTGGAGGTCGTCTTTGTTGCCCTCGTATCCGTTCACCTAGATACCATACCCCCCTAGGGTATGTAGCGCAACACTCCTATTCATCCCCCTGCGCGCGTCCACCGGAGTGGGCCGCCCAACCGGGGATGATTATTCAGCAAGTCCTGTACTGTCGACACGTGTCCACAGCCACTGCGACTGCCACCGTGACGCATACCGCCGCGCTCGCGCGCCTCGGCCACGCGCTCTCCGACTCCACGCGCGCGGGCGTGCTGCTGGCACTGCGGGAAGCACCCGCCTACCCCTCCGACCTAGCGGACGCTCTCGGCGTCTCCCGACAGGTCATGTCGAACCAGCTCGCGTGCCTTCGAGGGTGCGGGCTCGTGGAGGCTGTGCCGGATGGGCGGCGCACCTGGTATCGGCTTGCTGACTCTCACCTCTCACCCGCCTTGGACGAGCTGCTACGCGTCGTCCTCTATGTCGAACCGGGCTGCTGCGCCGGAGAAAGCTGCACCTGCGCATGACCACCACGACCTCTCGCCCCACAGACGACCGCCGGCACACTCTCCAACGCCGCATCAAGTGGATCGTCACCGCGACGATCGCCTACAACCTCATTGAGGCCGTCGTCGCGATCACCGCCGGCACCGTCGCCTCATCGGCTGCGCTGATCGGGTTCGGCCTGGACTCCACGATCGAGGTCCTCTCGGCGGCAGCCGTGGCCTGGCAGTTCACCCGCCGCGACCCCGAGCGGTGGGAGAAGGGCACGCTGCGCGTCATCGCCGTGGCGTTCTTCGCCCTCGCCGCCTACGTCACCGCGACGTCGGTGCTCGCGCTCGTGGGCCAGGTCGACGTGCAGCACTCCACTGTCGGAATCGTGCTCACCGCGCTCAGCGTCGTCATCATGCCATTCCTCTCGCTGGCGGAACGACGCGCGGGCCGCGAGCTGGGATCGGCAACCGCTGTGGCCGACTCCAAGCAGACCCTCATCTGCACCTACCTGTCCGCCGCGGTTCTCGTCGGCCTCATTGTCAACAGCCTGTTCGGCTGGTGGTGGGCCGATGCGATCGCCGGACTCGTCATCGCCGCCTTCGCAATCCGAGAGGGTATCGAGGCATGGCGCGGTGACGCCTGCGCCACCTCCGTGGGGATGCTCCTCGAGGAGGAGCACGACGACGACCATCACCGCTGAGCGGGTAGAGCACCTCAGATCAGCCATGGCGGCTTCTGTCGCACGCCGCATGAGGAATCTAGGACGTCGTTCTACCGCGCACGGGAGAGGAACACCACCCACCCACCCAGAACGACCGCGATCGCGGAGCCAGCAGCCAGCACCACTCCACCGAAGTCTTGGTCTTCGGCTGGTGCTCTACCCCAGGTGCGGCCCATCGCACCGAACCAGTCGGCGGCTACTAGACCGGCAGTAGAGATGTACACAGATACAACCGCCATCGCCACAGCTAAACCGACGACCATCAGCAGCTTCATCTGTGTCGGCCGGCGGCTGGACCCGTCACCACCTATCAAGCCACGCACGAGCAGAGATCCCACGACGAGGGTTGCTGCCGTCGCCATTTGCCGCCCTAGGAGATCCCCTACTGTCCAACGGAGGAGGTCAGAACTGAAAAGCAGCCAAATCAACATCGCGGTGGCCGGGACAGCGACCACGGGTGCCGAAGCGAAACGCACACCTCGCGAATGCATGAGCACCTGCGCCCATTCATACCCTCCCCTGCTGCCGTCTTCGCGGCGATGGGCTGCCTTGCGGGCGAGCTCGATTGGCGCCCCGGCTGCGAGAAGGGGCACCACCCCGACAAGGAGAATGACTATCCCAAGAACGTGCGCACTGTAGATGTAGCTACGGTAAGCGCCCAACGCTCCGCTAGTGACCCATACCAAGAGGAGCGTCCCTGCCACCCACGCGGTCGCCCGCCAGGGGTTCCATCGGTACCCACGCGCCTTTAGCCGCAGCACAGCGCTCACGTAGAAGATGAGTCCGAGCACGGCGGCAACTAACCACAGCAGGTCGGGGCTCCACGCCGTGAACCAACGCGACATAGTCCACTCAGGAGGTAGCGGAGCGCCGGTGAGTACCTCAGCGGGTGTGAGCGCGCCTGCAGGTTCGGGGAGAATCGGCGGCGGTGTTCTCGCGAGAGCGGCAGCCGCTCCACTAGCCATCCCCATCAATCCCAACTCCGCACACAACAGCAGCCAGAAAGTCTTGGCGTCGCTGGGGTTGGCGCGCATCCTTCGGAGTAGACGCAGTCGGTAGATCGCCCCCAGAACACCGATGGCGGTGAGGGCTACAACCTTGACGATGAGGATGAGGCCGTAAGGGGAGGCGAGAGCACCGAGAGTTTCTAGGCCGATGGCGGCTCGAACCGTGCCCGAGAACGCGACGAGCGCGAAGGCAATAACGGCGATGGTGGAGTACCGCATCAGAACTGTCGCCATCTCACTCTTGGAAGTGACGGAACGAATGATCGCCAGCAGCAGCAGACCACCGAGCCAGACCGCTGCGGCGATGAGGTGTATGACGATGGCTGTCGTGGCTTGCTGGTGAGAGGCCTCATCACCTGAATGGCCTTGTGTTCCCATCGGGACAAGCGCTGCCAGCGCGAGAAGTGCCACGGTTGCTGTCCCGCCCCACGAACGCACCGCAAATGTGAGCACCGCGAGAATGGCACCCGCGATGGTCGTCATCAACCACACACGTCCCCCCTCGGTCTGCACGAGGTACCGGCCAAGCTGAGACCCAAATTCGGGACCGGCATTCAAAGCGGGGTTGAAGATGACCATGAAGCTGAAGAAGCCAGTAGCAGCAGATGCCACGGTGAAGATGGCGGCAGATAGCGCAGCAACATCCAACGCCAATTCAAACCCGCGCTGTTCGACGCGCAACGAGAACAAGGCGACAAAGAGCGCCCCTCCCATTCCCGCGGCGCTCATGTTCACGACGAGCTTTGACACTGGCAGCCCCCACCGTGCGAGGGGCCCGGCGTCGGCCAGTTGCAAGGGGGCAGCGCCACCGCCGACTGCGAGCGCGCACACCAAGGCAGCGACTGCGCTGACGACGAGGATGATGAGCGCAATCACGCGGTACACGTTCCACCGGCGCGGTTGCAGAGACGGAAGCCGCGTGGAGCCAGGTGCCCCCACCCTTACCGTCGAGTGGGCGTGCCCGAGCTTAGCGCCGGAAGTAGGCATCAGTTCAGCCCCGAATAGGCATGCAGACCCTTGAAGAACATGTTCACGGCGGTGAAGTTGAACAGCACCGCAGCGAACCCCACGATAGACAGCCACGCAGAACGGTTACCGCGCCATCCACGGGTGGCACGAGCGTGGATGTACCCGGCGTACAGCACCCAGATGATGAAAGTCCACACCTCTTTGGTATCAAAACCCCAGAAGCGTCCCCAGGAGTCGTTTGCCCAAATCGCGCCGGCAATCAGGGTGAAGGTCCAGAAGATGAAGCCAATGATGGCGAACCGGTAAGCCAGGGCTTCCAGATCTTCAGAGGTGGGCAGGGTTCGAAGCAGGCCCCGCCGCGTGTTGACGGAGGGGCGACTCTCACGCCGGTGTTGCAGAAGTTGCGTCACGGACAGGCCGCACGCGATGGCGAACAGCGCAGTCGCAAGGGAGGCCACGAAGACGTGGATGACAAGCCACACGCTACGCAGCGGGTCCATCAGAGGGGTGACCTCGACGTAGAACCCCAAGGTCGCACCACCCAGAAGAAGGACGACCATCCCAAGCAAGAAGGAGCCGAGGAAACGCAGGTCGTACCGCCGAAGGGCGAAAAGGAACACGCCGACGATGAGAAGAGTGCCGGTGAGTGCGAATTCGTACATGTTCGCCCACGGCACACGAGCTGCGGCGATGCCTCGGAGGACATCCCCGCTCAGCTGCAGCGCGAATCCCAAAATGGTGAGGGCGGTTCCGATACGTGCCCATACGAGACGTTCGCGCTCACGTGGCGGCACTTGCAATTGCACCGCGGCCGCCGGGGGCGCCACCGGTGGAGCCACGTCCCCGACCGTCACGAGTTCCGCAGCGGGCGCCTCGACGCGAGACACGCGCACGGCAAGGTCGATGGCATACGCCGCAAAGGCGAGCGCGTAAACGCCGATGGCCGTCCACACCATCAGCAGGGACAGCCCATCAAGGGTGAGGGCGGATGATTCGGTCACGGGTGGAATCCTTAGATTGTCCAGCACTCTTTGACGGTGCCGGTGGTTGCCAGGGCGAGAGTCGGAACGCGCTCGGTGAAGGATCGAGTGGTCTCGGGGAAGGGGGCGTACTCGACGACCCGCCACCCCACGACGCCGAAATCCTCGTCCAGGGCTTGGATGGCGCACGCGAACCGTGCGCCGGAGGGAGGGGTGGCTTGAAAGGACACCGTCACAGCCCGCTCATCGACGACGAGGTAGCCGGTCTCGGCGATGGAGATGTCGTCCAAGCTATTTTGAAGTGTGATCCAGACCAGGTAGGCAATGGCAGCCACCGCGAACACAGCAACACTGATCCAGAAAGCTCGGCGACGCCAGGGAAGCGAAGTGCGGCCGTATCGATCGTCGAGTTTCTTTTGCAGTGCCGTTCGCTGCGGTGCGGCGCGGCGCCTGCCGCCGCGCTTTGTAATGGCGCGTTTAGTCACTGAGCATTCGCTTCCAACCACGCCAGGGAATCCACGGTGACGTCGTTGACGGACACCTCGAAATGCAAGTGGTTTGCGGTGGAGCGGCCTGTGCTTCCGACGAGTCCGAGGAGTTGGCCCGCCTGCACTTCCTGGCCGCTGCCGACCTGCCGGGTGTTGTACTGCATGTGCGGGTAGACGGCCCGGATACGTTGGCCGTTGACGACGGACTCAACGGTGACAGCGACGCCGTAGGCGCCATAGCTCTCGCTCGAGACATCGACTGTCCCGGCCACGGACGCGTAGATTGGCGTGCCGCCCGCGGTCACCATGTCGGTGCCCATGTGCGCCCCGCCTCTTGCTCCGAATTGGTCCGTGACTCTGAACGTCGAGGTCAATGGCCAGCGCACAACCCCGCTACCGGCGGCGAGGACGGGGACTGCGCGTTCAGCAGCGAAGGTGGTAGCGGGCCGAGCTGCGCGTGCTGCGGCGGCCGCGGCCGCCGCAGCCTCTCGCGCCTTTTTCTGATGAATTTCTTCCTGAGACGTCGCTGCGTAGCTCTGCCTGTCCAGGGGCGAAGCGGGGAGCGCGGAGGACACGGTGAATTGTTGTGAGTCGTCCGCAGCGGCTTGCTGCAAGGTCGGCTCGGAGTCCGTGACAGGTGAGGCCGCGTACGCCGGCAGCGCCAGAGGACACATGAGCGCCAGCGCCAACGCACTCGCAACAAGCGGGCGGGCGCGCATTGCGCGCGCGGCCTCAGGACCGTGGGAGCTCCGCGCCTCACGCATCCTGAACTCATCAGCGTGGCGCCGTTCCCTGCGCGTTAGAGGGCGTGACTGGTGTGTCGACCAAATCTCACTGCTCATTGACGGTGTTCCTTCACTGCCCCACCTGCTGCTGTCGTCGACGCCGTCCGGACGAGAAAAGCACAAGCGCCGCCGCGCCCAGAATGACGACAGCGACGCCAGTCACTAACAGCGGAAGACCGATTCCGCTCCGTGGCTCTTCGACCTCCGCCACGGCGTCTGCTGTCGCGCTTTGTTCTGGTGTCGACGAGATGGCCGGGCTCTGCTCAGATGAGGAGGGGGCACCCGTGGTTGCAGAGGGGTCCGGTTCGGCGGACGCCGTGGGCGTTACGGGAGCGTCAACCGTGAACGCGTACTCACCGCTGATGGGGTGACCGTCGCTGGAGACCACGCGCCATCGCACCGTGACTACGCCTGGAGACGTGACTGGCTTCACTGCCTGGGTCACCGTCGTGTCAGCGACGACCGGAGGCGTCAGTGCAACGTTCGCTCCTGAGGAGTCAATCACTTCGACCGCGATGGCGCTGGAGGCGTCGAAGACCTCCCCGCTGTATGTCATTGACACCTCAGCGGGCGTCGCTGAGACGACTGAGTCCGCTGCTGGGGAGGACTGGACCAAAGCGTCGTGAGCACGAGCCGGCGGCGAACCGGGTAGAACGAACATCAGGGATAGTGCCGTCACGGCAATGCCGGCGGCTGCGAACCAGCGAGGCGAACGGGGGGCGAAAAGTGTGTGCATGGCGTCTTTCAGTGGGACTGCGGCGCCCGGGGATTGGGCGCCCACGGCAGTCGTCGAGCGTCGGATCAGAAACGCTCCGAGTGCACCTGTACGGCCGCGCCCGAAGGGGTGGGAAGTTGCGTTCGACTACAACTTCGTTGGCGTCAGATCAGCCGAGAAGGTGTGATTTTCGGAGCCCCGGTACGGGTCAGGTCCGTGAGAGAGACAGTTCGGTCAAGCTCAGCGTCGTGGTGTGTGAGCGGACGGTACGTAAAACGTGAGGCTGATCGCGTCGAGGTGAGCGGATGACATTGAGATTCGACCGCATGAGACGGAAGCGATGCTCCAGCAGCATTCCCGCCACACACACGCCTACCAGGCATAGCGCTACGGCCGCCGCTGGGAGAGCCTGCGTCAGGCTGTTGACAACGTCACCGGCGGGCTCATCGAGGACTGTTCGACTACCTTGATCGCTCTCCCACGTGTGGGTCGCGGACGCCGCATCGGAGGTCGTGGAAGCATCAGAGTGGCTGCTTGACCATACAGCGAGCAGACACATCAAGATTAGGACGAGGCTGGCGATGATCCTCATTCTCACGACGGAGGCGGTACTGGCCCCAAGTGGGGCGCGTCCCGTGCTTACCGGCATCGCAGCGATGGTACCAATCCGAACTGGCCGTCACAGCCAAGCCGGGGCAGCCTGGCATCGGAGGCCAAGCGTGCGCTGCTCGCGCGGGGTGCGCGATGCGGTCTGCCGTTTGTCCAGCTCATCACCGTTTCCGCGCACGAACGTGGATGCGCAGACGAACGCACAACAGCACACCGGCCGATGCAACGACCATTGCAATTTCGATGGTGGGGCTGAGCCAGCTCGCCGGCGTGATCCCCGCCCGTAGCGGCACCTCGCTCACTCGGCCAGCGGCCGTGTCCACCCCGATGGTCTCTTCGGTCGACCCATCGGGGTTGATCACTTGGCTTGTTCCCACGGTGGAGACGTTGACCACTGCGCGCCCGGTTTCGATGGCTCGCATTCGCGCGATGGCGAGCTGCTGCACGTTCTCGTCTGTTCCGCGGAAGTCGGCGTTGTTTGTCTGGAAGATGTAGACCTGCGCGCCTTGCCGTGCTGCATCGAAGATCACGTCGTCGTAGATGACGTCGAAACAGATCGCCAGCCCGACGCGGGTGCCTCCTATATCCATCACTGGCGCCGATCTGCCTGGGGTGTACTCCCTCTGGATCAGACTGACAAGGTCAGGTGCGAGACGTTCAAACAGCCACCGGTCGGGCACGTATTCGCCGAACGGGACGGGGTTGAGTTTGTCGTAGCTCTGCTCGCTACCGTCCGTCGTCCACAGCATGGTTGAGTTGAACGTTTGCTCGCCTCTCGTGGTTGCGGCGTTCATTAGGAGCGGGGCACCGTACGCGGCGGAGATTTCACTCAGCACTCGACGTGTGGGTTCTGAAGACGCCGGGTCGATGTCCACGGAGCCCTCTGGCCAGGCGAGCACGTCCATCTGCTGGCCCCGAATCGTTTTCGATGTTGATGCTTGGGCTCGGAGCATGTCGCCTTCGTTGCGGTCGTCGAAATAGCCTGCCGGCCCGTTGCCTTGGACCCACCCGACGGTGAACGTTCCGATACTCCGGGTGGCGTACTGGGGTGTGACCGCCATGAGCAGGACTCCCACGAGCGCCGGCACGCCGGCACGCAGAGTGCGACGCCCCGGCCTGAGGGCCTGCACGAGGGCGGCGCACACGCCCACGACGAGGAAGGTCACACCCGTCGTTCCCACCCAGGACGCCACTTCAGGAAATGGTCCCGACACTTGCGTCATTCCTACCCGTGCCCAGGGGAAGCCCGAGTACGGCCACATTCCGACAAGTACTTCCCGCGCGGCCCACAGGGCTGCTACCAGCGCGGGGATACCCAGCAGGTCTAAGGCCCCGCCGAGCCTACGTACCTTCACCCAACGGTAGGTGAGGGTGATGGTTATGCTGCTGACACCGATCAGGACTGTCTGCAGGGCGCTGAGGGCCAACCAGGGCACTGGTCCGAGGAATTGCGCCACCCATACGAGGTGGGCAAGGTTGAACACGGCCCCGAAGACGCAACCCACGACGAAGGAAGCGAGCGTGCCTCTTCCGAGGAGAGCCGCGAGCAGGATCGTCACGCTCACGAAAGCAAGCGGCCACCATCCGAGGTCCGGTGTGGCCGCATCCATCAGCAACCCCGCCGCTGCCGCCAAGGGCAACGCCGCCGTCACGGGCAAGGAATCCGTGCCGCTGGTCCACATAGAGGGCATGCGCAGCGCGCCGGTTGCCCCTCGAAGTGCTGTCATGCGGACCCGCCTTTCTCTAGACGGCGCAGGTACTCGTTGTACTCGTCGAGCTCTGGATCCCCGTGCGCGTCCGCCCATCTGCTTGCGGCGGCGTCACGAACGGAGTCGTGCCGGAACCACCGGTGCATCACGATCAGGATCATGATGAGTGTGGGCGCCTCGCCATAGGACCATGCAAGACCGCCGGCTACGCGTTGGTCCTCGATGGGGTCGATCCCTAGGGCAATGGTCGATTCAGCGAATGTTCCTACTACCAGACTGGTCGCCATCATGAGGAACACCCCGAAGAAGGCGTGCAACGCTGCCTCAGCGAAAAGGTCGAGTGCCCGTCCTCCGTGGCTCATGCGGACCGGTAGTGGATCTGTGGAGAGCACCGGGATGGTGAACAGGATCCCGCTGATCAGGAACGCCGATTCTAAGGCGGTGTGACCGCCGGGGAGGGCTAGGACGGGATCGAGCAGATCTGCGATGTACAGGCCGTAGAAGGCCGCGAGGTAGGCGGGTAATGCGACCCAGGGGCTTAGGGCCCATCTTGACCCTCGCCACCGCAACGCGCCGTGCGCCACTTTGAGGACACTTTTTCCGACGCCGCGGTGCGGGGTGGCACGCAGCAGAAGGGTTCCCGGGGAACCGAGCACGAGCAGCGGTGGGATGGCCATCATCAATGTCAGCTGCTGAAACATGAACACCGAAAGCAGGGCTTTGCCGTAGTCCTCTACAGCGAGGCCGGTGACGGCGGCGAGGGCTGCGCAGCCGGAGACGAAGCTCACCGTGCGCAACACCGACCACCGTCGATGCTGCCGCCACAGACGCAGCGCCCCGAGGAGGTAGATGGTGGCCATCACCGTTGCGGCGCCCGGCAAAAGGGTAAAGGGGTGCGCTGCGGGCAGCAGGTAGTCGCCAAGGTCGAGGGGGGCGTTCATAGCTGTGGACCTATCGTGGCTGCGCGGCCGTATTCGCCCGCTCACACACTTCTGTGTGAGCCTCCGCTAGGTGCTGGACCGCGCGGGCAAGCCCCGGGTCGTCTCCTCGGGCGAGGGCGGCGTACTCCACGTGGATCGTCGAGTCGGTTGTGGTCGCCGAGTGGTGGACTTTCACCCAGATTCGGCGGCGAGGTATGAGAAGTCCGGTGAACAGCCCGACGCAGGCCAGCACAGAGAACGCGAGGACCCAGCCGCTGCTGGGGTCGCGTTGGATCTGCAGGGACGCGAACCGTTTCACCGGAGCACCGTCGGCTTCCTCCCAGGTGATGGTGCCCCACCCGTTGGGCAGCGCACCGGTGGTACCGGGCCTGAGTTCAATGGATTCCTGTCCGGTGTTGCCGCCGGTGAGCTGGGTGAGTTGGTCAACTTCCAGGGCGTAGACGGAACGGGGGGTTCCATCGTCGATGCCCAGGTCGCCTGCGAATGCGTTGAGGGTGATGACGGGGTTGATTACGTCGGGGTAGATCGAGGTGGCGGCACCTGAGGGCAAGGTGTCCTGTGTGGGGTAGAAAAAGCCGATCAGCCCGAGCTGCTGCGGCAAGCCATCCGGAACTTTCACGACGCCTAGTGAGGTCATGTTGGAGTCTTGCGGGAGGAAGGGTAGTGAGTCGCTATAAACGATCTGACCTTCCGCGTCACGGATGGTGAGGGTAGGCGCGTAACCGTTTCCGAGGAGATGGATGCGGTCGGTCCCTACAGTGATGGGGTAGTTGACGACCACCCGCTCGGTTCGGTCGTCTGCTCCGGGGGATCTGATCGTGACGTTGGCGGCGAAGTCGCCCGCTTGCCCACCGCCAGGGGAGCCTGCTGGCTGGTAGGTGACGTCGAAACGGTCCAGCGTGAGGGAGTACGGCGTCAGGTTGGATCCGTCCGCGAAACGGCCGGGGTCGAAGGAGGAGAAGTCGCTGAGGGTGTTGACGAAGGTTGTCCCCTCCACCACGACGCGCTGGCCGGTGTAGGCGAACGCCTTGCCGACGACGACGGAGACGAGCACGCCGACCAGGGCGATGTGAAAGAGCAGGTTGCCGGTCTCGCGGAGGTACCCGCGTTCGGCCGAAACGGAGGTCCACCCCTTCCCGTCGTAGCGGCGGACGCGATAGCGACGCCGGGCGAGTTCTGTTTCGGCAAGATCCAAAGCTGCCGCGGGGGTGAGATGCTCGCCGGGGATGGCTCGCTCGAGGTGTTCGGGGAGTCGAGCGAACCGGATGGGTGTGCGCGGCGGTTGTCCTTTGAGAGCGCGGTAGTGGTGTTTCGCCCGCGGGATGACACACCCGATGAGGGATACGAACAGCAGCAGATAAATGGACGAGAACCAGGGCGAGTAGTAAACGTCGAACAATCCGACGGCGTCGAGGAACGGGAACCACTCGGGGTTGTTGCGCTCCCATTGGATGACGCCGTTGGGGTCGGCGCCTCGTTGAGGAAACAGTGAGCCGGGTACTGCGGCCAGGGCGAGGGAGAGCAGGAGGATGAGCGCGGTGCGCATGCTGGTGAGCTGGCGCCATGTCCAGCGGAGCCACCCTTTGCCATCCAGCTTTACCTGTGGGCCGTCTTGATCGTTCGGGGCCCCGTCAGGATGGTCCGCCGGCCGCCGCGGGTCTGAATCGACGTGGCGGGTATCAGAGCGGGAGGGGGACATTGATTACCACCTGTTGCAGAAGTGACATGAGCGAGGTCCACACGCCCGTCACCATGAGCAGCCCGAGCAGGATGAGCACGGCGCCTCCGATGAGGTTGAGTGTGCGGATGTGAGTGCGGAGGACTGTGACGGACCGCGCAGCCCACCCCCATCCGAGCGCCAGTACGAGGAAGGGCACTCCGAGGCCGAGTGAGTAAGACAGACCGAGGAGCCCGGCTCGGGCGGGGTCACCAAGGTTCCACGACACGGACAGGATTGCTGCGAGTGTGGGGCCAATGCACGGTGTCCAGCCGACACCAAGTGAGAACCCGAGAAGCGGAGCGCCGACGAGCCCGGCTCGACGACGGAGGGTCGGACGCATGCCACGCTGTCCAAGCCGGATTGCGCCTGTGAAGACCAGCCCCAGGACGATGTTCACAATGCCGAAGACGCGGGTAAGGAGATCGGCGTAGCGCGAGAGCGCCACCCCGAAGAATCCCCCCAAGACGGTCACGGCGACGAAGACCACAGTAAATCCGGCGATGAAGAGCAGGACGCCTGCTACGAGCCGCGGGCGTGTGGTGACCGTCGTCGCACCGTCTCCTCCGGTTGTGGAGGTGGGAGGGGCGGCCACACCGCCGAGGTACCCGAGGTAGCCGGGCACCAGCGGTAGGACACAGGGCGATAGGAAGGAGATGAGACCGGCGACCAGGGCGAGGGGGATGGCAAGCCAGAGTGCGCCGTCGACGACGAGCGCCCCGGCGCTCATGGTCTCTCCGCCAGCGTGTCCGCGACGATGGTGGACAGGATGGACGCGCTGGGAAGTTGGCCGATGATGCGGGCGGCGAGGCGACCCTGGCGGTCCATTACGAGCGTTGTGGGTGTGGCCTGGATCGGGGTGAGTTGCGCGAAGGCGAGTTTCACCTGACCGTCATTGACGTCGATGACGCTGGGATAGGTGACGTTGTTCTCGCGCGCGAAAGAGAGTGCTGTCTCAGCTTGGTCGTAGGTGTTCACTCCGAGGAAGTCGACTTCCTCGTTCTGGAAGCGCAGAAAGACCTCCTCGAGCATGGGAGCCTCGACGATGCACGGTCCGCAGGCGGCGTACCAGAAGTTCACCACGAGCACCTCACCTCGGTAGTCGTCGCTGGTGACGGTTTCACCGGTTTCGATGACGCCTTCGAACTGAACGGGTTCGCCTCTGTCCGACGGGGCAATCTCGGCCACTTGGAAATTCCCATCGGAGAACGATGCGCCCGCGCCGGCGTCCGTTGTTTGGGTCGTGGCGGTGCAACCGCTCATCACGCCGACGATGATGAGCGCCGTGCCGAGGGCGAGGAGTTTGCGATTCATGCCCGCTCCCTCTTGATGATGGCTCCCGCGACAAGGAAGACGACTGCGGCTGCGGGTTGCGCCGCGGTCCAGACAACACCTTCAGCGGGGATGGGGAGCACCGGGTTCCATGCCACCGCGATCACAGCAAACACCGGCACCCACCACAGCTGCCGCTCCTGGTAGGCGAACGAGGCGACGATGAGCGCCAAGATTGCCACGATGAAGCGCACAAGCGTGAACCAGCCGCTGTCCAGCAGCGCTGGCGCCACGAACAGGGCGGCTGCGGCGATCAGACCGGGGGCGAGGGCGTTTCGTTGATACCGAGATGGCGTCTTGGTCTTTTTCATTGCTTGTCCTCCGGGGGAACCCCGAACGTGGGTGGTGTGGCAGGCGCGACCTTGGTGCCACTGTGGGCGCGTTGGCGGAGCATCAGCATCACTGCAACCGCTATCGCTCCAGCGGCGAGGAAGACGTCTGCCAAGTTGCCGATGAACAGACGCCCGTATGCAAGGAAGTCGGTGACGTGGCCGATTGCGAATCCTGGCGGCGACATGAAACGGTCGATGAGGTTGCCGACAGCTCCACCGAGGAATAGCCCCACACCACCCGCCCATCCCACCGTTCGCGCGCGGGCCGCCAGGACGAAAAGCCCGGCAACGGCTGCCACGCCTATCAAGGTGAGAACCCAGGTCATGCCCGAGCCCGTTCCCAGCACCGCGCCGGGGTTGAAGGCGAGTTGCAGACCGAATGCGTCCCCAATAATGGGCACCCGTCTCCCGTCGGCAAGCGCAGTCAGGGCGATGGCTTTACTGAACTGGTCTATCAACACCGCGGCCGCTGCCACCATGCAGGCGACGGCGAACGGCCGCGTCTTCTCAGCGGTCACCTTCTTGGCCCTTCCGGAGGTGGCGGGTTCGCCGCGCTGTGACCAGAAGCGTGACCAGCGCTCCGCCGAGAATCATCGCCACCGCGGAGACTCCCAGCACGGGAGCGACCTCGCCACCGCCGGTGGGCACTCCTCGACCGTCCGCGCGTGGGGTGGCCGTGGAATGAGGATGGGTCTGGTGCCCAGGTGATGGAGTCTCGGAGCTCGTTACGGTGGTTCCTGAACGTTCGACGCTCAGAGGCGCAGTGGTGAAGCTGACATCCATGGCCGAGCTCAGCGCCGGGGCCACGACAGCAAAGGTCGGCGCGGCGGGTCCTGCAACGATGAGGGCGGCGCTAAGAGCGACAGTGGCGCACAGCGTCACCGTGACCTGCGTTGCGCGATGGCGAGGTCTGGATACGAGGAAGAATCTCATTGGTCTTTTCAAGGTCGGGCGTAGATGAATCGGGCAATACGAGCCGCGTCCGTCCATACCCCGGGAAGGGTGTTAGCTCTGGCCTGGCTGTGCACGGGGATTCCGGCAACGAACAGACCGGGTAGCGTCGTCGCGGTGGGGATGCGTCGCTGAAGCTGCGGCTGCGTGGGCAACCACTCGTCGCCCGCTTCGTACCCGGTGGCGAACACGACTGACTGGTAGGCCTGCCGGTAGCCATCCGCGAAGGCGAACTTGGCCCCGTCCACCCCAATCGTCTCGGCTCGAATGGAGACGCCTTTATCTCGGAGGGCGTCGTAGAGGGGTTCTGGGGCGATCTTCACGCGCCGCCACGGTGAGACGCGCGGCTGGGTGGGGAATTGCCGCGGATGCGCTTCAGCCCGTCGGGTGCGGACCGCCAGAGTGACGTCGTGCGACTTCGCGAGGTCGGAAGCAACTTCCGTCCCGGCGATACCACCGCCGACAATAAGTACCCGGCCTCGCGGAATCTGCTCGGGTGTTCTGTAGGCGTTGGTGTGCATCTGTACTCCTTCGACTTCGGCGTCCGCGGCCCATTTCGGAAATCGGGGACGTGCTGCGGCGCCGGTAGCGCACACGACGTTGCGGGTCTGCACTTCGCCAACCGTGGTGCTCAAGAGCAGGGTTGGGCCGTTGCCGTGGCGAGTCACGGCGAGGGCCTGGACACCCCAGACGGGGTTTACCCCGAGCTCCGCTTCGAATCTGTGTAGATAGCCTTCGATGTCTCCCGGGGTGGGGTACCGATACGGGTCACCCTCCAGTGGTCTGCGGGGGAAGCTGGAGTGCTCAGCATTGCTGAGCAACCGCATAGAAGGCCAGCGCGCACTCCACGTGCGTTGTCCCCGCGCGGAACTGTCGATGACCACGAAGTCACGCTGCGGTTCCATGCCGCGAGCGATCAGTGCCGCTGCAGTTGCCAATCCAGCCTGCCCTGCGCCCACGATGATGACTCGTCGGTGTGACAGGCCCGCCACTAGGGGGTGCCGTCCAAGCGGGTGGTGATGGCACTTTCAAGGTCGTTCCATCGTTCAATGACAAGAGGTTCGCCGTCGACGAAGAACGTAGGGGTTCGGTCCACGCCGAGGGCGCGTCCGTCGTCGAGGTCGGATCGAACGCGCTCGAGAGTGGCAGGGTCGGCGACAGCTTCGTCGTAGGCCGTCATATCCAAGCCCAACTCGGTCGCGTACGAGCGGAACAGCTCCGCTTGGCTTTGCTGAGACTCCCCCCACTGTGCTTGCGTCTCAAAGAGACGGTTGTACATGTCTTCGAAGCGTCCCTGGGCTGCCGCGGCCTCCGCAGCGACCGCTGAGTTTTCGGAGTTGATGTGGCCGGGAAGGGGGAAGTAGCGAACGACGTAGTTGATCTGTCCCTCATACTTCACACGAAGCTCTTCGACGACGGGGTAGTAGGCGCCGCAGGCTTCGCACTCGAAGTCCAAGAACTCCACGATGGTGATGGCGCCGTCGCCGGCGTCGTCGAGGACGTGGGAGTCGTCTCTAACAACCGCTATCGACCCTCCTCCCCGTTCCTCGGCGGCAACGCGGGTGTTGTTCTGATCGACTAGGACATAGATGACAGCCCCCGCGACGACCGCGACGGCGACGGCGGCGGTAATGACCGTCGCCTTCCAGTTGATTTTCATGGGTACTCCAACACTTGACGGCACAAGAAAAGCCCGGGTTGCCCGGGATGAGTGTCGCCGCGGGGGCGACGTGCCGATGTCAGGTTCTAGAGATACCCAGTTGCGCGATTGTGAGGGCGTGGCCCTCAGGCCTGCCGGACACCGGGTGGATCAAAGACGGCGGGAGGGCGCGCCAGACGAGTGTGATCCCAGCCGGTCCGCGGCGCACCAGGAGATGAACAACGAGGTACAGCACGAATCCGCAGACGACGCCGAGAACGCACAGCGCCATTCCGGGCGATACGTCGTACACGCTCGCCTCGACGATAGAGGTAGCGACGGGTGCGGCCGGGTCGTGCGGCGCAGTGTCAGATGCCGTCGCGACCACACCGCTTACCGGGGCGTTGTCGCCATGGTTGAGGGCCACGACTCCGAGCAGCAGGAGGGCCCCGAGGGCGATGATGGTAATGAGTCGCGTTATCGCTCCGTGCTCTTTCGCCAGCGCTGAGCGCCGGGCGTGAGCGTCGGTATACATCAGCAGCCAGTGTACGGAGAGGTTCTGGGCGAATGGCTGGGAACGGCCGACGGTGTGCCGATATGCGATCGGGCTGCGAACACGCCCGTTCGAGCGGTTCGGCGCCCGCGATTAAGCGTGACGGACATCCCCGGGTTCCGAATCTTGCAGGTCGGCTGTCTCAATCTGGAAGGTGGAGTGCAGCACGGACACCTCGAAGTGTTGAGCCACACATGCTCTGACGTCCTTAAGGACAGCGGCTGCGTGTCCGTCCGTGAAGCATTCGTCTTCAACCACGACATGCGCGCTGATTGTCGGCAGGCCGGTGGCGACTGTCGAGGCGTGTAGGTCATGGACGTCTATGACGTGGTCGAGTTGGAGAATGTGAGATCTCACATCGTCCAAGTCCAAACCGTCGGGGGTGAACTCCATCAACACCGACGACGTCTCGCGTAGCAACTTGAACGCACGCGGCACGATGAGAGCGGCGATGAAAAGACCGGCGATGGCGTCCGCTTGAAAGAAACCCGTCGTCCAGATGACGACAGCCGCGACGATAACCCCCAGTGATCCCAGCGCGTCATTCAGCACTTCCAGATACGCTGCCCGCATGTTGAAGTTAGCTCCGCGACTGGAAGACAGCACGAAGATGGCGATGACGTTCGCGACTAACCCAACGACTCCAAAACCCAGCAGTTCCGCAGCTGGCACCTCCGGGGGCTCGAAGAGCCGGCGTACCCCCTCGATGGCTGTGTAACCCCCTACCGCCATCAACAGAGCCGCTTGCCCGAAGGCAGCGATAACTTCGATGCGACGGAACCCCCACGTGCGTCGCGCACTAGCCGGCCGCAGCACCAGCGTCGCGGCGATGAGTGCAACGAGAAGTCCGGATGCGTCAGTGAGTGCGTGGGCCGTGTCCGTGAGGAGGGCAAGACTGCCGGTAAAGAAGGATCCAACCGCTTGAGTCACGGCGATTGCCGCGGTGATTGCAAACGCAATCCAGAGACGCGCCCGATGGTCGGTCGGATGCCCGGCCGCGCCGGTAGACGGTGCGTGCGTGTGACCGGCGCCCATCAGGCCGCGTCCGTTCCAAGGGCGAAGTCTTCACCAGGCTGATGAAGGTGAGCGCATAGCGTGACACGCGTGCCGGTGTCTCTCAGCAGGAGTTCGGCGGCGTTAATGAGAGCCGCAGTCGCCACAGGTTGCGCAAGATCGAACCAGGAAGCCCGACCCTCCGAGCGAACAGTGACTAGTCGGCAGTCCCGCAGGAAGCTGAGGTGCTTACTTACGGTTGATTGCGCCAATCCGAGGTGCTGGACGAGATCCCGGACGCGATGCTCGCCGGACGCCAGATGCTGGAGAACCGCCAATCGCGTGGGGTCCCCAAGCGCGTCGAATAGGTGCGCGTACACAGCGGTCGCGTCAGGATCGAGTAGACCACCCTCTTTATTCATCGCCACATAGCGATGATATCGTCAAATGCCGTGTCCGTCACGTCTGCATCCAACTGGGAACCATGCTCATTCTCGCCGGATCAGTGGGCCACCCGAATGCTCGCCCACAGAGCAAGCGCGACGATTGCGGTGAGGGTGGTGAAGGACAAGGCGCGGGGCCGGAGACCGGCGCGCGGTGGTAGTTGTAGTCGCGCCACAGGGTGCGTTTCGTCTGATCAGGTGGTGGGGCGCGGTGGGCTTTCCGCGCCCCACCCCGGGCGGGATCAGAGAGTGGCGAGAAGCTCCTCCATCGTGGCGATCTCGGAGGTCTGCGCCTCGATGATGGTGTTGGCGAGTGCGACGGCGTCGCTGTTCTGGCCGTTGGTCGCTTCTTCCAGGGCCATGTCGATGGCACCGCGGTGGTGCTCGATCATCTGCTGGAGGAACAGCCGGGCGGCGTCGGTTCCGGTGGCCTGCTTGAGCGATTGCATGTCGTCTTCGCTCATCATGCCGCCGCCGTGGTCCATGCTGCCGGTGGCGGGATCAACGGCTCATGACCGTCAACGGGGCGTGAGGGCCGCGCGTGGTACAGGTTTGGTCTCCGATGTCTCAGCTGCAGCGCTCCCCCGAGCCGGGGGTGTGGCTCGTCTTCGACCGCAGCAGACGAATCGCGATTGTGCGCGTGGTCGAGGTGCAGGGGCGGAAGCTGCTGCGCTCGGTGACGTTTCACGACGATCCGGCTCAGCGGCAACTAATCGGCTATTTTCCCGAGGACGGGATGAAGCTCGCAGTGGAATGCACCTGGGCGGAGTACGTCAAGCACACCGGTCCCTCGACGAGCAACCGGAAGTGAGGACTATCGCGCTCGGCCCTCATCACCTTCGGCCACAGGAATGTCCCCGTGTGCCGTTGGCATAAACGGGGGATCGAAAATGCTCCCACCAGCCAGCGTTGACCGGCGACGGGGCGAGCTCCCCGCGTGAGGGGCGTTGTCGGAACTGGCGGGACGCTCACTTATCAGGGAAGGCCGCGGTTGCGGACGCTGTCGGGGCATGACGTTTCTCCTTTGAGAACGAAGACGGACTCCATGAGACAAATGTCTAGATGGACCGTAAGTCATCTTCGGGCGCGCCCCCGGGAGCGAGTCCGGAAAGTGATTCACCCCTCCCCCGGATGCTGGGATCGTGGCACGCGGTCGATCACCGTCAAGGGCGCTGCGCGTCGCGATGCGATGCGGCGTTGCCGCACCCTGGACCGTGCTCTCCCTTGCGCAAGATCGGCATGTATCCGGTGCGAGCGGCTGATGTGGTGATGCTCGAGAACGAAGGAAGGGACCGGCCCCGTGGGCACGGTCCCTTCTCAGCGCGTGTCAGGCGGTCTTGGAGACCGTCTGGGCCTCGGGGTCGACGCCGAATCTGCGGATGTAGGTCTGGCGGATCTCTTGAAGCTGTGCGCGCTCGCGATCGCTGATCGGGTCGGCCTCGCCTGCCGCGATGCGGCGCTGGAGGCTGCCCTTGTGCGATGTCACGAAGCGTCCGGTGAAGGACGAGCGGGAATGCCGAGCCATCTGATCACCTTCCTTCTCGGTCTATTTTCCGTCGCGATTGCGGGCGTGTCTACGGCGGCTGGGCGTTGAAGGTTCTTGATCGTGCGGTAGATCATCTTGCCTTCGGTGGGGGTCGCGTCCTCGAGCAGGGCCTGGAGGGCGTCGTTTGCGACCTCGCGGTCTTCCTGGTCATCGGATGCGGCCAGCCCTAGGGCCCATTGCGCGCGGTTCCACCACTGTTCGCGCGCGGCGTTCTCGCGGGCGATTTTGGTTGAGCGGATGGCGGGAGTGAAGGCGATGACGGCGGCGATGACAGCGAAGACGCCGGCCATCGGGGGCCCGCTCAGAATCGCGCGCCAGAGAGCTTCGTCGATGACAACGGGTGTGGTCAGCGCTGGGTAGGGCGGGAAGGCGCTGCGAAGGCCGTATCCGACACCCCCGCTTGCGAGGATGATCCCGGCCAGCGCCCAGCCGCGCCGCGCTCGAGCGCTCACGTCATACCCCCATTGGGCGCCCCTGGGGCAGTTCGCGGGCCTTGACGGGCGGGAACGGCTTGCCGTCGTTGTACTTGGCCTCGAGGCGCTCGACCTCTTTCATCGCGGCAGCGTTGAGGAATTGCGAGAGGTTGCGGAACCCTTCTTGTGCGAACGTGTGCAGGATTGCACCGCGGATGCGGTCGGTGTCTTCAAGCTCCTGGTAGAACGACACCTTCGGCGGGTACTTGGTGCGCTTCTTCGGCGCGGGTGCCTCGGCCGCGGGGGCCGCCTCGGCGGTCTTCTCCACGGGGGCGGCGGCGGGCGCCGGCTGTGGGGTCTCAGCGGGCTGATCGTCCTCGAGGCGCCCGACGAGGGAGGAGAGGGTTTTGCGTGCCATGGGAGATCCCCTATCTCTTTCCGTTGGCCCAGAGGCTCGTGAGCTCCAGGGCGAGGTCTTTGTAGTCGTCGATGGCGTTGGCGGTGGCTCGGCTGCGGGGGTAGGTGGTGACCACTTCCCCGGTCAGCGGTGCGTCCGTGTGCATGACGTATTCGCGGATGACGCTGCGGAAGCGTGGGAGGTGCATCTCGTCGAGGAGTTCGAGCGCGTCGTCTTTGCGGCGCACCGCGGAGGGATCGCGCTTCACACGGCTCACCAGGACTCGGTAGGGCAGGTTCCGCGGCTCGATCAGCTGGCGAATGACGCGAACTGCGGGCTTCACGCTCATGGTCGCGGGTTCCATGGGCAGGATGACGAAATCGCTGTTGTCGAGGACCGCGCCGAGAACGTCGGTGTCCCGCAAGCTTCCCGGGGTGTCGACGACGATCACGTCGTACTCGTTGGTGCGCCGTAGACCGGCGAGGACTTGGGGGTCTGACTCGGTAGCGAAGTCGAAGGGCACATTGTCCCCTCCCGCCTCCGCCCAGTCGGTTGCGCTGCGCTGCGGGTCGACGTCGACGACGAGTACGCGGGCATGATCTGACAGCACTGCGGCGAGGTTCATGACGGTCGTCGTCTTACCGACGCCGCCCTTCTGCCCGACGACGGCGAGGATGCGAAGAGTCATGTGAGGCACCTTCCTTGTAACGGTAATAGTACTCTTAGGGGTGCGCTTTGCCGTGGCGGCGCACCCCTGCGAGTCTCGGATCTCACTCCATAGTAACGGGATTAGTACTGTTAGGGGTATTAGGGTTAGTTGCTGCGCTCAACCTCGATGCGGTGCCCGTCCATCTGCGACGGGTAGAACACGTGCTCGACGTCGCTACTTGGGAACGGGTTCACCAGGCGCACACCTTGAACGGTTCCTGCGCCGATGCACCCGAGCCCCTGCGCAACGATCCGCACCGGAATATATGCGCGGCCGTCCAGGCTTACGAGGCGGTCCCCTGCGCGAAGGTCTGCGAGGCGGGTAACGGCGATCTTCTCCATGGTGTCTCCTTCGGTCGTGCGCTTTGCGCCTGTACCCCTATTAGTACTATTAGGGGTGTTTTCGGTTAGTGGTAACGGGATTAGTACTGTTTTGGCTGGGGGTCACGCGGCGAACTTCGCGGCGATCCGGTCGATCTGGTCGGGGCGCATGTCGCACCAGTGATCGTCGTCGTCCACGACGACAACCGGGGCCATGCTGTAGCCGAGCTCTTCCGTCACGTACTCGTGTGCGGCCGGGTTCTGAGTGATGTCGACCTCGACGAATGGGATGCCTTTGCCTTTCAGCATCATCTTGGTCATCGAGCACTTTCCGCAGCTGGGGCCCGTCGTGTAGACCGTGAGCTTGTCCATTTCGTGATCCTCCCATCCCAATCGTTTTCTTGCCGTGAAGGCGATTTATCGCCGCTAGGAAGAGCGGCCGTAGTGCCAGTGACCGTGGAATACCGGAGGGAGCGAAGCGAGCGAGGATATGCCGCGAAAGCTCTGGCGCGCAGGGTGGTCGACCGTATGCTGCCGAAGGCTTCACGGCAAAAGAACGGGCCGACAGGCCTTGACTGCCGATCGGCTCCGTCCGATCGTCCGATGCCGGCGGCTGCTCCGTCTGCCGCTGGGTCCCATGATGCTCTTCTGCCGGGATTAGTACTGTTCGCAGGGATAGCGCAACCGTCTCCAAAGCCTTCGTCGCGGCGGAGACCTGCGTAAGGATGTCGATGCAGTACTTGTCTTCATTGACCATTCGGGCGATCCCTCGTACCTGACCCTCGACGCGACGCAGCCGCTTCTGGAGGTCGTCTTTGTTGCCCTCGTATCCGTTCACCCAGATACCATACCCCCCTAGGGTATGTAACGCAACACCCCTATTCATCCCCCTGCGCGCGTCCACCGGAGTGGGCCACCCACCTATCAACGGCCACACCCGCGGCGGAACGAATTGCCCCGTCCATGGGCGCGGCGGTGGCTACGGCTAGGGTGTCCGACCCATTGCGACAACGACCATGCGTGATGACGGCCCGCGTTGGCATCCCCAACTCCTTGCGCGCGAGACCTCGCCGGCTCGTTGGGTAATGCTGGATGCCCGCGATCAGGTAGCGGGAACGATCGAGCTGCGCCGCACGGATGACGGGCCACGTTACCGGGTAGAAGTAGCCGGCGGCGAGGTGCTCGGCTGGGCGACGTCGCTCAAGACGGCCACGGAGCGTCTGCACCGCGTCATCATCTCCGCGAACGTGCCCGGCGGCGGCATCAACGGGTCATGACCGTCGACGAGACATGAGGGGCGGCGCGTGGTACAGGTTTGGTCTCCGATGTCGCAGCTGCAGCGCTCCCCAGAGAAGGGCGTGTGGTTCATCTTCGACAGAAGCAAGCGGATCGCGATCGTGCGACTCGTGGAGGTGCATGGGCGGAAGCTGCTGCGCTCGGTGACGTTCCACGATGACCCGGCTCAGCGGCAACTGATCGGCTACTTTCCCGAGGACGCGATGAAGCTTGCGGTCGAATGCACCTGGTCGGAGTACGTCAAGCAGACCGGTCCGTCGACGAGTAACCGGAAGTAGGTCACACGGATCGAACGTGCAGGAGTGTCCAACCCTCGGGAACGGCGGCGCGTAGACCGCTCATGTCGGGTGCTTCGATCTGTCTGGCACCGTCGCGTCGCGCGAACGTGCCCGTCGCTGCGAGAAGCGTGGTGCCGTTGGACATCTTCACGGCCGCGGACGTCATCTGGGGCACCTTCCTTGTCGGGGCGCATGTCGCACCAGTGATCGTCATCGTCCACGACGACGACCGGGGCCATGCTGTAGCCGAGTCCTTCCGTCACGTACTCGCGTGCGCGACGGCGTAGTCCGCCGGTCTAGGTGGCGACCAGCTCTTCAAGTCGTGGTGGAGGTCGAGGCCGAGATCGATCGGCATGTACCGTCCCTTCCACTCCCCCTCCACCCGCAACGTGATGTCCAGCTCCGTCCAGCTGGCTCCGATGTCGTAGAGCGTCCTGGAGTCGATCAGGCCAAGTCGCGAAGGGCGCCGAGGGCGGCTCGATATGGCGCTAGTAGCTTGTTCACCACCGCTTTCCCAATGCCGGCGAGCGGGTTTCAATGATCAGCGACAGTTGCATAACTGTTGCGTAACATCGCGGCTACATGGACGTTTATTGGCGCCAACACAGGCGTCACAATAACGTCGACCAGACGCTTATGTTAAATATGTCTTGTCCAACTGTTGGGTTTGCGTTGTGTTCAAGAAACAAGACCTATGCATCACTTCAATGTCCAGGTTGCGCTGGAGCAGAGCAACGCTTCGGCAACAGTTATTTATGGTCGATGTTTATGTATTTCGTACAGAGATAGGTTATGTGCGTCTAATACTGATGTGTCGTAACTGTTACGTACACCAAACATCGCAGCAGCGGCGTGTCGCAGACGTGCTCATCTTCTTGTGCCACTACGTTGGCGTTCGGGTTAGCTAACACCGCCACGACACATAGGCGGATGCGCTGTTGACCCAACGCATGTGTTTCGCATTGCAGGCGTAACAGTTACAGAACAGCAGGGGAGTGATCTCGTGAAGGTCATCGCAGTGTGCGGGCAGAAGGGCGGCATCGGCAAGACGTCGGTGTCGATGAATCTCGCCGCCGCCATGTCGAAGCACAGCAAGATCCTCGTCATGGATGTGGACCCGCAGGGTTCGACGATGTTCTGGGCGGAGACGGCGGACGACGTTGAAAACGAGCTCCCGTTCGACACCTCGCCGTCGACGGACCCCGAGGCACTCCGTCACCTGAAGAGCCTGAACGAGTACGACGCGATCATCGTCGATACCCCCGGCTCGCTGAGGGACGAGGATGTCCTGGGCGCCGTGCTCGACCTGGCTGACTTCGCTATCCTCCCGATCACCACGTCCACACTGGACTTCCCGGCGATAACTCGGACGTTGAACGAGTTCGTCATCCCTAGGGGAGTGCCTTACAAGCTCCTGCTGAACAAGGTCGACACCCGCCGCGGACAGAAGCGTCTGGACGGGTGGAAGCAGGCCATCGACGAGGGAGAGTTCGTCGCCAACCGCATCGGTGTACCGCGGTTCAACCACCACATCCGTCTGTCGTCGACGGTGGAGGACATGCCGATGGAGGGCAAGGTTGTCACCCAGTACACGGATACCCGAGCGAACCAGAACGCGATCTTCGATTACACGGCGGTCGCGCTCGAGCTCACGGCGCAGTGGTACGAGGAAGCGAAGGTCAACTGATGGCAAAAATGGATCTGACCGCGCGGTTGAAAAACTCTGCGAAGCGTGCGCAGGATGTCACCGCGCAGGCGCACCTCGTGGCAGTTGAGGACTTGGTTGAGCCGCCTGTCACAGAAGCCCAACCGGATAGCTCGGCGCCCGCTGTCGAGCTTACGCAACCCGCCGAGCCTTCGGCTGTCGCGACGGACGAAGCAGCTGGCAACGAGGCGACACCGGCACAGAAGCAGGTGTCCCGTCGGCGCCCGGCGCCAGCGGAGCCGCGCCGCGCGCCGGCTAGGCCGTCGACGACTCCGGACAGCGTGGCGGGGGAGTCGGTGAAGGGTCTCGCCCTTGAGCTGCCGAAGTCTCTGAACGCCCGTCTCAACGCTCATCACACGCAGACAAAGATGAGCTTTGTGCTGACCGTGATGACGGCCGTCGAGGTGGCCTACCCCCGGCTTCAGGAGCTGATCGACAAGAAGCTCGGTCGTCATGACGAGCCGGCTCGGGTGTCACTGTTCGCAAAGCCGACACGGCAGCGAATCTCGCGCGACGAGGAGACCGAACGGCGGACAATCCGGATGAGCGCCGGCGGTCTTGAGGTGCTCGACGGACTGGTCGAGGAGTTCGCAGCGCCTTCGCGCACATTCCTGGTCATCGTTGCACTCGACACCTACCTCCCCGCCCAGGACTGACGTGCACGGCCCTGCGTCCGGGCCTCGGCGAGAACTCCTACCTTGCGCTCAGGACCGACCTCGCCGCATCCCAGACCATCGCAGCGCCTGAGACGTTCGAGGGGCGGCCTGAGGCCTCGACTCGGCTCTGCCAATCGAGCCCACCATGGAATCTGCAGCACGGCAAAAATCCACCGCCGCCACGACTCCAACCGGTCCTTCGTCGTATCAGGCCGCCAGGGCTAGTCCCCGCTCGAGGTAGCCGGCACGGACCAAATCACGAGCCTTCCTGTGGTCTCGTCGCTTGGTGGGCCCTCGGGGGTACGCAGCATAGTCGGGCCGGTCGGACTCATTTGAGTAGGACTTCTTCCCTCTCCGGTGTTTCGCGCGTCGTTCCATCCAGGTGACCTCAGCAAGCCACCATGCCCACACAAGGCGTTCCTCGTCGTATCTGGCGCCGCGCTGCTCCAGGTAGCCGTCAACACCGCGTCCGCGGGCGACGAAGTCACGAGCGGTGGGGGAGAGGCGTCGCCAACCTCCAGGGGTCCTCTCGATGAGACCCGATGCGCTCAAATCGTCGACGCGGCGTCGGACGACGTCGGGGTCCAGCCCTGTTCGACGGACGAGCTCGGCGAAGGTGGCGCTGCCCCCTGCCGGCGTGTGCTTGTAGATCAATCCCGCGTTCCTGCCCATGCTGCGGGGTGCGGTGAAGACGTCGTGTGCGAACAGTTCCAGCCGGGTGCTGATCTCTCTGATGAGGGCTTGGGAGAGTGGGAGGGCGTTGGCGATGGCGCGCATATGCGCTTGTGTCCGCTCTCCTCCTGACTCCTCTGTGGAAAACCGAGAGTCGAGTCGGTAGCGCTTTGCGTGCACTCCTTCGGCCTCCGTCACGACGGCGAGCCAGCCGCCTGCGCCGTCTTCCCCAGTAAGCGCGCGGAGG
Organism: Microbacterium sp. BWR-S6Y; assembly: GCF_041379845.1. Taxonomy (NCBI): domain Bacteria; kingdom Bacillati; phylum Actinomycetota; class Actinomycetes; order Micrococcales; family Microbacteriaceae; genus Microbacterium; species Microbacterium sp. BWR-S6Y. Next base: position 36,339 of record NZ_JBFECV010000011.1, on the reverse strand, counting down.
GCACGGGAGACGGTGGTGCGCCCGTAGCCGGTGTCGGCGCTGAGCCGGCGTACGTCGGCTTCAACGGTGTGCTGGGAGCTCTGCAGCATGTACAGGCAGATGGCGTCCAGGACGACGCGCTGCGCGTGGGAGCCTTCGACCCGACTGTTGTGTGTCGCCCAGATACCGGGGAGGGCGTCAGCGCGTGTGAGGGCGCGTTGCACGGCGGCGGCAACGCTCGCGGTGCGCTGGCGGTAATCCTCGTCGTCGCCCGAAGCGCTGAGTGGGTGAGCGGCTACGAAGCGGACGGCGTACTCCCATGCAGCGGTCAGCACCTTATCGATCTGGTGTTCGCTCCGCCGCTGGCGTGTGGCACCGACGCGCCGCGTGCGGGCGTGTTCGAGGCCCGGGGAACTGTGCACCTGCTCGCGGAGGTCCTGATAGCTCCAGCGGGCATGTGCGGCGGCCGCGAGGATCCGCACCAGCGTGTGCGACGCGTCGGGACCGGCTTCGCTGTGCAGCACCAGGTCCATGGCCATCGACAGGGGCCGACGGCGGCCGCGGATCCGGGGCCTTCCGGCATCATCACGGACGACGTTGTGCAGGTCCTCGGTGGACGGGGCGGGCAATTCCGCGCCGAGGTCGACAAGCAGCGCATGCAGCTGGCCGGGGACGTCTTCGTCGGCCGCGTGGTCGGTGATCGCAGCCAGGTCACCCACCGGCGCCGAGTGCCCACCGGCGCGGTGGGGAGCGTAAGGCGGGCGGACGCAGCCGGCTTTGGGGTTCGTCAGCGGCGCGAGGTCAAGAGAGGGGAACAGGCTCCTGGTCAGGTAGGCGATGTCGCGGACGGCGTCAGCGTCAGCGGGCACGTCGAGGTGGACCCAGACGTGACGTCCGCCGGTAGGACCGGACAGGCACAGCAGATGGGGGACGTTGAGCTGCTCGAGCCAGTACGCGAAACGGTCTGCATCGCTCGCGGCGTCCCCGACGGATGCATCGAAGTCGAAGCAGAGGTAACGGAAGCGGAGGTCATCGTCGGCCAGGAACATCGCCCACGTCGTCGATGGCGGCGCCTCGTTGAGGGGCCAGAGCTTGTCGTAGGCGTTGAGTACCTCGCCGCTGGCGGCTCGGGCAGCCGCGCGGACGTCATCCCTGGGGGAGAGGCGGCGGGTAATCGCCCACACCTCGTCAAGAGAGTAGGGCGACACGCCGGTGGGGTCGACGAGCGTCAATGCTCGTGCGCGCCCCCGGATGGGGGTTACCATGGCGACATCACCTCCTCGGAGGTACGACAAACGCCCCTCGCCAAGGGGTTGCAATCGAATACCTGCTCTCTCCGACTCCCAGTCGCCAAACCTTCGGTTGGAGTGAGTGAAGCTCTTACTCCAGGCCCACGCGCTACGCCAATAGCGCGGAGGGCCTGATGTCATTTACGGGCGCGTCACATGACGAGCTCCTTCCATCACGGTGGGGGACGGCCGGCGGGACGCCGAGCCGAAAGTACGGGCCCCATTGGTGAGACTGGTCTGGGTGCACGCCGTAGCGCGGTGGGGGAGAGGCATGTGGCCTCGATCCGCCGGAGTCGCCTGTGAGGGGCCGGGGGCGATGCTCGACCGGGCCATGCTGAGGGGATGTTCGCGTGACACGCCGACGTTGGTACGCGAATCCACCCCGCCGCGCGGGGTTTCGGTTAGCATGAGAGCACCTCCTGAGGAAGCTCGGGTGGGTTCCAGACTCTGGTTTGGTCGCTAAGGTCTGGCGAACTACATCGAGGGGCCCCGTCGTCGGACGGGGCTCCTTTTCGTTAGCTGGCGATCTGCGTCTGCGTCGGCAGCTCCCTCGAGGATGGGCGTACCAGGGCGAGCGGCGACACCGGCGCGACCTGATCGACTTGGGGGAATGATTCGACGAGCAGCTCTTCGAGCATGTCGCCGGTCACTCCGGGCTGGGGTGCAAGCTCGGGCATACCGAGCTGGTGCGCCGCGAGATGAACGAGGTAGTCGCCGTAGCTCATGTGCAGCAGGTCCGCGTTCGCGCGAATGACCATGCCAAGTGGCTTAGCGGGCTTCGCCGTGATCTGGTCACGTTCGCCTTTGCTTGGTCGTCCCATGTGTCCAAGCATGCCCCGTGATTTCTTAGGTACCTACGATTGCCGTTCGGCGTGTCGAAACGTAGGTGCCTAGGAAATCTGCCCGCTTGAGGGCCATACGCCGGGGGTCGCGGCATTGCCACGAGGGGACCATTGGCGCCGAAATCCGCAGGCGCAGCCCGCCGGGGGAGCGGGGGCGCTCCTGTCACCCTCTCGCACTCCGCCCGCGTTGCGTTAGCGCCGCCGCCGGCCGGGCGCGCCCGCGTTGCGCCCAGTTCCGTCCGCCGCTTACGCGCCCCACGACGCGGCGTCACGCCTCGCGGCCGCCACAACGCCGGCGACTTCTCCAGCGGCGAGGCGGTCGATGTGTCGCCGCTCCACTCCATCCCCGCCGTGGAGGGGCGTGTTGAGCCACTGCGCCCATGTCCACGGGTCGTCGACGCCCACCCCGAGGATGGGCAATACCTCGCTCAGACCCGGCACCAGCGCGCCGTTGCGCACCTGGAAGGCGGGGTAGAGCGTGCGCTGGTCGGAAGTGTCGAGGCGGAGGGCGCGGCGCTCACGGACGGCTTTGGAGAGGGCTGCGCGCCCGACGCCGAGCTCTTTCTGAAGCCCACCGCTCGAATAGCACGGGCCGACAATGTCCGCCCATGGATTCTTGACGAGGCCGAGGCGGGCGACGATGTCGGCGGCTACGGTGTCGGGGGAGCCCAGCGCGCTGACCTTCGCCCCGTCGCGAATGAGGCGCTCGAGCCGGGCGCGTACAGCCTCGAGGAGCTCGTCGGTGGCCGCGTTCTCCCGTTGGTGTTCGTCTTGGTCGCTCGACACCGAACCCTCCCCGTCAACTGCGTCAACCCGTACGCTGGAGCGGGGGTGTCAACTTTGTCAACTCAGTATGCCGCGACAGGGGAGCAGCTTCCAACCTTCAACGTCGGGTCGAACCTCACCAAATAACCGCCGATACCAGCTCGCACCCATCCGAACGCCGGTATGGCGGCGCCGCAGCGAGTGTCGGGCCGCACCCCGTCAGACGATGTTCATACCTCCGGTGACGGGGGTGTTCGCGACGGTCCAGCCGAGCGCCCGGCACGCATCTTCGCCGCTCAGGTGGCGAGTCGCGGTGTGCCCGGCATGTGCGCTCGGTGCGCCGGCGTCGCCGAAGAGCGCGTAGGCGTCGGGGCTTCCCGTGGTGAATGCCGAGCCGTAGAGGACGCCGCCGTAGCCTGCGTCCTCGAACGCCTGCGCCCACGCTTGCGGGATCGAGTAGTCCGACATGGTCGTCAGCTCGCGCACGATGCCGTGCTTGGCTGCGGCGACGTCGTTCACCGCAGCGCATCGGTGTTCGGTGGGCGCGCTGACGACGGAGACAACGAAGGAGTCAGCGAGGGCGCGCGACACCACGCCTTTCCGCGACACTCGACCACGGATCCTCTCTCGCACCGCCGTGTCCACGCTCAGTGCGGTGCAGCAGGTCCCACGGGCGCCGTGCAGGTTAAACCGCCCCTCCACGCCATTGTCGTAGTACCAGGCTCCGTGCGCTGTTCCGTGGGAGCGGTACATCGGAGCGCCCGCGGCCAAGGTGGCCTCCGGAAACGCGCTGAGGACTACCCCGGCCGGCGGGGCGCTCTGCGAGGCGGTCACTCGGCCCAGGCCGCTGCGTCGTGGCGCGCCTCGACGAGCACGGTCTCCAGATCCCCGTTGGCGAGGAGGTCGATGGCGCGCGGCTGGTCCTCGCCGTTCTCGTCCGCCAGGGGAGTGTTGAGCCACTGCGCCCACGTCCAGGGGTCGTCGATGCCGGACTGCAACACGGTGAGCACCTCTTTCAAGCCCGGCACGAGCTGTCGGTTGCGGACCTGGAAGGCGGGGTAGAGGTTGCGGCCATCGGCGGTCGGGAGCCGGAGTGCGCGAAACTCCTTCACGGCACGAGAAACCGCGCCGCGTTCGACGCCGAGCTCGCGCTGGAGGCTGCCGCTGGTGTAGCAGGGCCCGACGATGTCTGCCCAGGGGCTCTTCGTCACACCGAGGCGGTCGACGATGTCCTGGATGACGGTCTCGGGCTTGGTGATGACGCTGACCTTCACGCCGCCGCGCACGAGCGCGTCGATCTTGCTGCCGAACAGGTCCTTCAGCAGGTTCGCGGCCTGCTCTTCCTGTCGCCGCTGCGGGTCTTCGGGTGCGAGAGTAGTCACCGTTCCTCCATGTGTACCATGTCTACCACTCAAGTATGCGCGTGTATGTCGACCATGTCTACCACCCCAATAGGCGAGTGCCGGTACACCATGACACCGAACGGAGGGGGAGAAGCGACCACCGGCAAGCGTCGGGAGCGCCGCGGTCAGACGCCGTGCACCTTCGCGATGGTCCGGGCGGCGAAGTCGATGAGCGGCTCGGCGATCTCGCGGGCGGCACGCCGGCAGGTGTCGTCATCACGTGAGGCGTAAGACGGCATCGCGCCGTGAGAAGCAGAGCCGGGTCGCGTCACCACCTCGGTCCAGCGCGTTCCGTTGAACCGCTCGACGAGGGCGCGCGACTGCTCGACATAGGCGTCTACCCGGACGGTAACGCGCAGCACGGACACCGGCTCGTTGACCGTGATGATCCGCACGAGCTCGTAGGACTGCCGAGTGCGGGAGAACGTAGTCTGGTCGATACTCATGCGTACCCACATGCGCGGTGGCGTCTCACCGTGAGGACCGCTCACACCCGGCAGTTTCTGCGGCAAGACGGTATCGAGCAAACGCCGATAATCGACGTTATGTCAGTTCGCCGACTCACACTGCCCGCCGTCCCCGGGCAGTCTTCACTCGGTCACCGTCAGCCTTCGGCATAATCGCGCCGACGGCGTAATGCCTGGCACCGGGGGTGGCAGCGGGGCGGCAACCGCCACAGCGCGTCCGCGAGCAGTCATCACCTACGCCTGTACGAACTTCTCTCCGGCACGGGTGAGGGCAACAGGAGTTGCGCCTCGAAATCGCGTAGCGGTCGTCCGATCTCTCGGCTTTTGCCGACGCCGGAGACCCCCCATCACCACCACGGCGCCGAACCCGGGCCCGGCCGCATCCGCTTCAGTGGTCACCAGTCGTGCACGGTTCCGTCGGCGAGGCGGTTGTAGGGCAGGTAGGCCTGCACGTAGGGGTACCTGCCGGCCTCGTCGAGGTCGAGCTCCACGCCGATGCCGGGCTTGTCCCCCGCATATTCTGGAAGACTGGCCCCAGTTTGGGTTAGGGGCAATTCGACGAGCGATATGAATGATTGCCGCGACCGAGTCGTTCTGGTCCTTTGCGCTGGTAGTCACTGATCGTCTCAGCCGGTGATGGCAGAGTACGCCGGCAGCACGCCGAGGGTCAGCAGGATCATGACCAGCACGCCCAGGGCGACGCGGTAGATCACGAACGGCAGGAAGCTGCCGCGTCGGAGATACCGCATAAGGAACGCAATCACCACGTAGCCGACGATAAACGCCATGACTGTTGCGATGCCCGTCTCCACGAGGTTGTACGGACCGGTGCCTTCGCTGGAGCTTTTGTAGAGCTCGTAAAACCCGCTGGCGAAGACGGCGGGGACGGCGAGCAGGAACGAGTACTCCGCCGAAGCGGTGCGCGTGTAGCCGAGCGCGCGACCGAGGGTGGTGGTGGCACCCGAGCGCGAGACGCCAGGGACGAGCGCGAGGGCCTGTGCGAAGCCGTAGGCGATGCCGTGCGGGTAGGTGAGGTCGTCGAGGTCGCGGCGTCGCTTTCCGTAGTGGTCGGCGAGACCGAGCAGGATGCCGAAGACGATGAGCACGACGGCGGTGATCCACAGGCTCCGGAAGTTGTCGCGGATGAGGCTCTGCAGCAGCACGCCCAGCAGGGCGATGGGGATCGTGCCGATGATGACGAGCCAGCCCATGCGGGCGTCGGGGTCGTTGCGCGGCACCTTGCCGGTGAGCGAGCCGAACCACCGCGAGATCACGCGGGCGATCTTCTTGCGGAAGTAGATCAGCACGGCGAGCTCGGTGCCGATCTGGGTGATGGCGGTGAAGGTCGCACCCGGGTCGGTCTGCGACGGGAGGAACTCGCCCACGATGCGCAGGTGCGCGCTGGAGGAGATGGGGAGGAACTCGGTCAGGCCCTGGACGAGCCCGAGGATGATGACCTCGAAGATATGCATGCGGTCCTTCGGTGGGTGACGTGCTGTGGGCGCGAGGGCGAACCGGCTACTAACGATCCGGCATCGCGGTCTTCTGTTGCCGCGTCGCGACGAGGTCGGAGGGCCCCGGTTTTGCCTCTGACCTCGGATTTAACGCAGGGACCACTAAGACGTTTCTAAGAAATGGGCGACGCGCCGGGAGTGGCGCCCTCATTTTGAAAATGATGCCGCCGCCCCGTTACTTTGGTTAGGCATACCTTGCTTGAGCCGCGGAAGCGGCGTGCCCGATTGGACCCCCATGAAGCGCTTTTCCCGTGCGTTGGTTATCGCCGCAGCCTCCGCGACCGTTCTGGCTGGCTGCTCCGCCAGCCCCACGAACCCCTCGGCTGCATCCCCCGACGACAGCAGCCAGGTGACAGGCTCCATCACGGTCTACAACGCCCAACACGAGGAGCTCACGCAAGCGTGGGCGGACGCGTTCACGGCAGACACCGGCGTGGAGGTTGTCCTGCGAAACGGCAGTGACTCGGAGCTGGCGAATCAGATTGTGCAGGAAGGGTCAGCGTCCCCGGCCGACGTGTTCCTCACCGAGAACTCCCCGGGTGTCTCTCTCGTTGACCAGAACAACCTCCTCGCCCCCGTGGATCAGTCCACCCTCGATGTGGTCCCCGCGCAGTACCGCGCGGGATCGGGCAACTGGACGGGCATCGCGGCGCGCTCGACCGTCCTCGTGTACAACCCGTCCCTGATCAGCGAAGCGGACCTCCCCGTGTCCTTGATGGACCTGCAGGACCCGAAGTGGCAAGGCAAGTGGGCCGCCTCGCCCGGTGGAGCTGACTTCCAGGCCATTGTCTCCGCGGTGGTGGCTACCGAAGGCGCCGATGCCGCCGCGACGTGGCTTACCGGGATGAAGACGAACGCCACCGCCATCCAGGGCAACAGCAACGTAATGAAGGCCGTCAACGCCGGCCAGATCCCGATGGGTGTGATCTATCACTACTACTGGTACATCGACCAGGCAGGAACCGCCGAGAACAGCGGCAACACCAAGCTGCACTACTTTGGCAACGAGGACCCCGGCGCATTCGTCAGCGTCTCCGGTGGTGGCGTGCTGGCATCCAGCAGAAACGCCCCCGCAGCCCAGGCCTTCCTCGCGTACGTCGTGTCCAAGGCGGGTCAGGATGTGCTGCGCACCGGCTCGAGCTTCGAGTACACCGTTGCCAGCGACGTGGCCGCCAACGCCGCCCTCCCGCCTTTGGCAGGTCTGGGCGCCCCGACCATCGACCCCTCCACCTTGAACGGTCCCGAGGTCGTGGACCTGATGACGTCGGCGGGTCTGCTCTGACAACGCCGACACAGCGCACGCCGCCCACACCCCTGAGAAGGTCTGGGCGGCGTGCGCCGTTGCTTCTGGTCGTCGCTGTCGCGGTGATCACCGCTTTTACGCTCATCCCCGTGGGGTTCGTCGGCTGGTTCGTGATGGCGACGGGGCCTGACGCGCTCGGGCAGCTTCTCTTTCGTCCACGCATCGGTGAGCTCCTCACCAACACCGTCCTCCTCATCCTCATCGCCGTGCCGCTGTGCGTGAGCGTCGGGGTGGGCGGTGCCTGGCTCGTGGAGCGCACGACCCTCCCGTTGCGGCGCGTGTGGTCGGTGCTGCAGGTCGTCCCGCTGGCCATCCCCGCATTCGTGGTCAGCTACGCGTGGGCTAGCACCGTGCCCGCCTTCGGCGGCCTTGCAGGCGGTGTCCTCATTGCAGTCCTCGCATACAGTGGCCTCGTTTACCTCCCCGCCCTCGCCACGTTGCGCCGGCTCGACCCTGCCCTGGAGGATGTGGCTCGCTCCCTCGGGCACTCCAACGCCCGTGTGTTCTGGACGGTGGTGATCCCCCAACTGCGGTACGCCATTAGCGGAGGAGCCCTGCTGGTCGGGCTGCATCTTCTTGCGGAGTACGGCGCCTTCGCGCAGATCCGGTTCGAGACGTTCACCACCGCCATCGTGGTGCAATACAGTTCCGCGTTCGCCGGTCCCGTCGCCAATGCCATGGGCGCGATCGTGGCGGTGCTGGCGCTGCTCATGCTCACCACCGACTCCCTCGCCCGGGGCCGAGTGAAATTCGCTCGAACAGGATCCGGCGCCCCGCTCCCGGCGCAGCGCACCGTCCTTGCACCCCTTGCCGGCGTGCTGCTCACCGTCGCGCTGGCGCTGTACGCGAGCTTGTCCGTAGCCGTTCCGACCGCGACGACCGGCCGATGGCTCCTCGGCGGACCGTGGTGGGATCAGCGTTGGCTTGGCGACGCCCTCGTCACCACCGTCATCCTGGCCGTATCCGGCGCCGCGGTCACCTCGGCGGTGGCGTTGGTTCTGGCCTGGCTGGGCGTGCGCTACCCCGGAAGGGCGACGCGGGTCCTGGAAAGCGCGAACTTCGTCGCGTCCAGCTTCCCCTCGATCATCGTGGCCCTGGCGCTGGTCACCGTCACCCTTCGTGTTCTGCCTGTGGCGTACCAGACGGTGTTCACCGTACTGGCGGCCTACCTCATCCTGTTTCTCCCCCGGGCGGTGGTGAGCATCCGCAGCGGCCTGGCTCAGGCCCCACCCATCCGTGAGGAGGCTTCCCGCACGCTGGGGCAGAGTCCCGTGCGGACCTTGCTGCGGGTGACGGCGCCGGCCATCATGCCCTCGGGGCTGGCTGGGGCAGCCCTGGCTGGTATCGGGATGGCCAGCGAACTCACCGCCACGCTTCTGCTCGCACCGAACGGGACGCGGACTCTGGCGACAGAGTTCTGGTCCGCCAGCACGTCCGTGCAATACGTGGACGCGGCACCCTACGCGGTCCTCCTCACCGTCATCAGCATCCCCGCTGTCGCCCTGATGTATCGACAAGCCCGAAAGCGCACCGCATGAGAATCGACGTCACCGACCTCTCGTACAGCATCGGAGCTCAGACCATTCTCGACAGCATTAGTTTGAGCATCGAGGACGGCTCTCGAGCGGCCATCGTGGGCCCCTCCGGTAGCGGTAAGAGCAGCCTGATTCGCGTGATCGCCGGTCTCGTATCCCCGTCCCGCGGCACCGTGTCGCTGGGCGGACGGGTGGTGACAGGCACCCGCAGCGTACCGGCGCACCGCCGGGGGGTCGCGTATGTTCCACAGGACGGGGCCCTCTTCCCTCACCTCAGCGCGGCGGCAAACATCACCTTCGGTCTGCCCCGAGCACAGCGTCACACGGCACACGAGTGGGCGGAGATTGTCTCCTTGGACACGACGCTCCTCACGCGCTACCCACATGAGCTGTCGGGGGGGCAGCAGCAGCGCGTCGCTCTCGCCCGTGCGCTGGCGGTGAAGGCGCGCGCCATCGTTCTCGATGAGCCGTTCAGCGCACTGGATACGGACCTCCGGGCGGAAGCTCGTCGAAATGTCGTGGAGGCCCTGGAACGTGTGGGTGCCACCGCCATCCTTGTCACCCATGATCAACAGGAAGCGCTTAGCTTCGGCGACCGGCTCGGCGTGCTGGAGGCGGGCTCGTTGACGCAGTACGGCGCGCCGCTGACGCTTCACGACTACCCGCGAACGGCGCGTATCGCGGCAATGCTGGGGGCAGTGGTGTCTCTCGACGCCACCACGGACGGTTCCACAGCGACGACCGCGTTCGGCCCAGTGCCTCTTCGGCATGCTCCTGCAGCTGCAGCGCCCACTCCCGGGCGGGTGTCTGTCCTCCTCCGTGAAGGACAACTGGCCCTCGTCAGCGGCACACCGAATGCCGTCATCGTCCGCGTTGAGGGCGAAGGACAGTGGGACCGTGTCACGGTCCTCACCGACCGCGGCTCCGGCGCCGCGGTGACCGCGCGGCTGTTGCGGCGCCCCGGCAGCGCTTCCGTGACGGGTAGCGAGGTGCGCATCGGCGTTGGCGGTACGGGCTACGTGTTGCCTGTCGGGCAGGACGCGTTGTGACCACGGCGCAGCGCTCAGAGGGATGTGGAGGGTTTACGCAACATCCCCACCATCCGAACCGCTGCCGGAAGCGTCAGGTTCGGTAGGTAGCTACGCGCGACGGCGACGGCGGCAGCGGGAAGGATGGCTGTGTCCGGATACAGCAGCCAGAGGGAGTCGAACCGGGGCTGGAATTTCCGTTTGAAGCTGAGCAGCGAGCGGAAGCCGTAGCCCGGCTCGATGACCTCGCCCAACCGCGCGAGGAGGCGTTGGAGCACAGCGCTGTCCCCGTCGTCGTCGGGGACGGAAGCGAGCGGTGACCCGGACAAGCTCATGCGCGCGAACCCCTTCTCCTTCATCCGGGTTGCGACGCTGCCGATCACGAACTCCATCACCCCGTTCATGGCGTCAGAGCGGCGACGCATGAAATCGAGGGTGTACCCGTCTATGACGCCATCCTGCCCGTAGAGCGGCAGCCAACTGGTGACGGCCTGAATCCGTCCCTGGGCTTCGGTGGCGAGCATGAGGCGCACGTCGGGATCCGTGAGCTCGTCCGCACCACCGAGGGTGAACTCCATCTCGGGCAGGCTCTTTTCCGCCACCCATGCTTCCGAGATGTCACGGATCTGCGCGTGCTCGGCGAACGTGAGTTCCGGCCAGCTCGTCCACCTGGCCGTGACGTTCTCGCGTGCTGCTCGGTTCGTTGCGGTGCGGATGTCTTGACGGCGTTTGCCGGACAGGCTCCACTCGGTCAGAACAAGGGTGGCCTCTTCCGCAACGGGCAGGCGCTGCCACCCGAGTTGTGCGTACGCCGGCGCTTCGGGGTCCATCACGCTGTAAAAGACCGGCGTCCAGCCGTGGGCGCCGCAATATTCGACGAACCCGGTCACCACCGACGGGTCCGACGCGTCCGGACCGAACGCTCCTCCCAGGGTTACGGCGACGGCACCTCGAACACGGAAAGCGAAGCCCGCGTCGCGGTCGGGGGCGAACCAGTAGGTGTTCCCCGGCCAGGTCGCCATGAATGACAGATTGTCGCCCCCGCCCCGCTGCAGCAGGGAGCGAGCGCGTTCCCGGTTGACGGCACCGTGCACCGCACCGGGGGCGAGAACGAAGAAGGCTGTCCCGACCGATGTGCACACCCACACCCACAGAGACGGTAGATACCAGCTCACCTGCGCCCACCCCGACACCGGCACGAACGTCAAAGCGTCGGATGGAACGAGTGTGGGAGGGAGCAGGCGCAGGGGGAGCCTGCCGAGAATCTCCCACACCGGGGTCGACGGCATGAACCCGTATGGATCCACCAGGGCCCCGGCCGCGCCGATCAGCAAAGCCCCACCGACCCCCACCCCGAGGGTGAGGATGAAGCGTCGGCGAGCGGGTGTTGCCGAGCGTGCGGGTGCCTCCCGACGAAACACCACCAGGGTGACCGCCGTCATCAAGGGCACGACGGCCGCGACGATACTGCCGATGAGGGTCTGCCACACGTACTCCTGAGCCTCGACGTCCTGAGTGAGGGCGACGGCGGCCAGCGTCTCCGGCTGCACAACAACGAACAAGAACGCCATACCGGCGGAGAACAAGCCATTCAGCCCGACAGCAATCCACAGCGCCGCTCGGCGGCCTCGAAAAATTCCCCACGCGGCCAATGCGCCCACAAGCGCGGGCAGCACGGCGATGACACCCGCCGCGGGGTGGAGTTGCTCGATGGCACGGAACGATGCTGGGCATGCGGCGCCCACTGAGCCGAATGCGCAGGCGCGCCCGTCTGCGATGACCACCGGGTCGTGGGAGAGGAAACCATAGACGGAGAGCAATCCAGATCCGGAGCCGACCAGAGTGGCCAGCACCGGTCCGACGGCTGTCACAAGCGTTAACGACGCCAACAGAACACGTTTCTCGTGGTGGGTACTGCGGACCAGACGAAACGGTTGGCGTCGGCCGCCCAGGACAAACCCGACGACCATTCCAACCGGTACGGCCGCAAGAGAGAACAGATCGTTCGAGCTCCCCGAGTACAGGAACGCCGTAATGGCGCCCGTGGCGACGAACAGGCGAACGCGGCGGCGCCAGAGAGCGCTCGAGAATGAACTGGCGGCCATTGCGGTGCAGATGAGGGCGACAACCGGCGTAACGGTGCTCACCGTCGGCGCATTCAAGGGAAGAAAGTCCGCGAACTGCTCCTCAAGGTATCCAGTACCGATGCCTACTGCGGTAGAGAGCACGCCGCCGACGCAATAGCTGAGCAACGTGCGCAAGCTGCCCATGGCGTGCTCGGCGAACCCCAACACGACGAGGGCGAGCGGGATCACGCCGATGAGGGCTAAGGGGCCGGGGACGGCGAACAGGGACAGGAGAGTGCTCGGCCAGTGCTCCCCCTGCGTGGTGACGGTCTCGCCGAGGATGTGAGGCGTGATTCTGAGCTGCGGGACGATGTTGCTGGCGACACTGAGTACCGCAATGGCTGCGGTCAGCGCGATAGCCACGGGATGGCGCCGCACCCACCCTCGAACGCGCGCTGACGAGAGCCCCGGCTGGGGGTGTGCAGCTGTGTGTGCGGGTGTCGCCGTTTCAAGGTGCACGCTCATGTCAGTACCTGCTCGGATGTCGTGTTGCTGTGAGCTGTGAGATCCGTCAGCGGCGTCGTCAGGTCGTAGATGATCTCGCCTCCGATCCACTGGGAGGAGAAGTGCGTCTTCACCCACGCGGAGATCTCCCCGCCCCGGCTCCCGAGGAACCAGTGCACGTTCCCTTGGGCCACCAGGTTTTGGAACTGCGCCAACGTCGGGGTGGGGTCGGTGTGTTTGTAACCGCCGATGGGCATGACGGATACCCCAGCGGCCAGCTGATACTGCGCAGCGGTGGACGAACCGAGCTCGGTTGCTACCGACCATCGGTACCGCGCCGCGTCGGCTCTTAGCGCATCCAAGAGGGCGGGCTCGATGAGGTAGGACGGAGAGGCATCGGCACTGTGATCCGAGATCGGGGTGATTGAGGCACCCGCGTGACCTTGGGAAATGATCGCCGCGGACGTTGCGATGGGGCCTGCAAGGAGCATCACCGCTGCCGCGGTGAGGGTGGCCCGTTCGCGTCTGCGAACGTCGCCGAGTGCGATGACCGCCGCCACGACCACCCCCGCAAGCGCGAACGCGACGGCAAGAAGGAAGTGGTCGGGGCCGTGGCCCATGAGCATCACGCCGCCCCATGTAGCGGTCACAATGACGGCGGCGGCTAGGACTGTCCTTCCGAGGCGTCTTCGCTCAGCTCCCCACAACAGGGTCGCTCCCAAAGCGATTGTGCCAGCCAGCGCGGGTACCAACGCCACAGAGTAATAGGAGTGATAAATCCCCCGCATGAAGCTCAACCCCGCGTCGGTGAGAAGGGTACTCGCGGACATGAGGGCGAGGCTCGCGATGGCGGCATCCGGGCGTCGCCAGCTTCGCCAGTGCACGATCAAAGCCCCGGCAGCTACCACCGCAGCGCCAGGAAGCATCCATCCGATGAGATCACCTGAGGAGCCCACGAGAAGACGGTCAATGCCCGGTTGGCTGCCTCCGGCGAGGTTACTGCCGCCGCCGAGGATTCGCCCAAAGCCGTTGTACCCCAGGGTGAGGGACAGAAAGCTGTCATCGACGCTGCCTCCCACCCACGGGCGTTGACCCGAAGGCACCACGCTGACAATCGCAACCCACCATCCGGCCGTCAGAACAAGCCCACCGGCGGCGACAAGGAGGGAGTATGCGCGTCTGCGAAGGGTCCCCTGCCCCGCCCAGAGCACGACGAAGACAACCGCGGGCAGGATCAGGAACGCCTGCAGTTGTTTCGTGAGAAATCCCACACCAAAGGCTGCGCCAGCGAGAAACACCCACCGGTGCCGACCGTCCTGTAGCGACCGGACGACGCCGTACAGGGCAGTAGCCAACGTCAGCGTGAGGAGGGCATCGGGGTTGTTGTATCGGAAGATGAGCGCCGAGACAGGGGTCATCGCGGTGATGAGCCCGGCGAACAATGCCGCGCCGGGTGGGGTGATTCGTCGCGTTGTGGCGTAGACGACCAGCACAGTGACCACTCCGATGAGAGCTTGAGGTAACAGCACCGCCGTGGGGCTCAGCCCCAGCAGGCGCACGGAGAGAGCCATCACCCAGATACTCGCTGGAGGTTTGTCGACGGTAATGAGGTTGCCCGGGTCGGATGCGCCGTAGAGGAACGAGGTCCAGTTGTTGGCACCGGCTTGTGCTGCTGCCGAGTAAAAGGAGTTCGCCCAGCCGGTGGTTCCGATACCGACGAGGTATGTCGTCGCGGTGACCGCGACCAGCACTGCGCCGGCGAAGACATCCGGCATCCGGGCCCGTGTCAGGGGCCGCATGACGCGGCTGTCGTCGTTGCGGGTTGATTGTCGCCAGCGGTCGTCCGGTCGGCGGGGCGAGCAAACACCCACAGGCGCAGCAGTGTGAATCGCATCGCGGTCGCGGCAAGGTTGGCGGCGGTGAGAACGACGAGTTCCACTGTAGCGGAGGCGTCCGCGGCCGAGGAGTGCAATACAAGAAGCGCACCCGAGGTCAACGCCCACGCGAGACCGAAAACGACTAGCCCCTGGAGATGATGGCGTGTGCGCCCGAGACCGCCGCGGACGGCGAAAGTGAACCGGCGGTTGGCGGCGGTGTTGGCTACGGCGGTGACGAGCAGGGCGAGGAAATTGGACAGTTGCGGGGCGAGCCCCGCCGCGAGAATCAGGTAAAGGAGGGCGTAGGCGAGGGTGGAGAACCCTCCGACGAGCAAGAACCTCATCACCTGCCCTGCGAAGGAGGGGATCTCAGCGGGAAGGAGAGGCTTGCGTCCGAGCTCGGTGTAGATCGCGGTGACGGGGATACGTCCGGTCGCGATGTCGCGGCTGACTCGGACCATGCCGCGCATGTCTTCGACAGCGGTAAGGATGAGATTGACGCTGCTGTGCGTGTCGTCGACCCAATCCACCGGTACTTCGTGGATACGAAGGCCCGCACGCTCGGCGATGACCAACAACTCCGAGTCGAAGAACCACCCGCTGTCCACCACGTGGGGCAGTACAGTACGTGCGATGTCGCGGCGGATTGCCTTGAACCCGCATTGAGCGTCTGTGAACTCCACGCCCATCGTTCTACGCAGCAACATGTTGTACCCGCGAGAGATGAACTCGCGTTTGGGTCCGCGCACGACCCGAGACGAACGTGCATGACGCGTGCCGATCGCGACATCCGAGTGTCCAGACGTCAGCGGCGCGATCAACGGCGGTAGCGCGCGAAGGTCAGTCGACAGGTCGGCGTCGACATACGCGAGCACTTCCGCCTGTGAGAGAAGCCACGCGATCTTCAGAGCGTGTCCGCGCCCCTTCTTCTCCAAGCGCAGATACTGCACACCCGGCAGCGTGGATTGCAGCATCGCACTAATGACCGGTGTCGAGTCGACGCTGGCGTTGTCAGCGATGGTAATCATCCACGGCTCGCTGTACGTCGAGGAAAGGAAACGATGGAGCGTGCGGATGGAGGCGTCAAGGGTGTCTTGCTCGTTGTGGACGGGCACGACCACCTCGAGCATCAGCCGGCTATCTACGTCCATAGTGTGTCTCCGCTCCGCGTGGTGATGGCTTACTGGGTGTCGTCGGCTGGGAGGTGCCGCTTGGCGGAGGAGCGTCGGAAGTGTCTGATGACGAGGTAGATCACCCCGCCGACGATGGCGGCGTAGACGACGTAGCTGAGCAGGTTGGAATACTGCTCGACGAGGTCGTACTGGGTGCCAAGGAGTACTCCCCCGCCGATGAGGAGTGCATTCCAGATGCCGCTGCCTGCAACGGTGAGCACCGAGAATCGCCAGAAGTTCATCCGTTCGGCACCGGCGGGGAGGGAGATCAGGCTCCGCACGCCGGGAACGAGTCGTCCGAAGAACACCGCGCTTCTGCTGTGCCGGGAAAACCACGCTGCGGCTCGGTCGAAGTCGGATCGGTCTACGAGGGGTAGTCGGGCCAGCCAGCGGATGGAACGCTCAAGACCAGCCCAGGCGCCGAGTGCATAAAGCACCACGGCACCAAGGTATGCGCCCAGCGTGCTGGTGAGCACCAGCAGCCAAAAATTCATGCCGTTGTTGTGAGTGAGGAATCCCGCCAAGGGAAGGATGAGTTCGCTGGGGATAGGCGGGAACACCGTTTCAAGGAAGGTGAACACTCCTACGCCCCATTCCCCGATGCCTTGCATCAAGCTGACACCGAATCCGACGATGCCGGTGAAGTTGTGAGGGTCGGTGGGAGCGGTGGCGGCCGCAAGAAGTGTCGCGGTGTTCATGAGTTCAGGGTCTCCAGCAGGGTGCTCAAGGCGTCGGTTTGCAGGGTGGGGTCAGGCGAGGCGGAGCGCACGGCTCGGAGGGCTTTGTCGATCTGGCCGTCGAGGACTGCCCAACCGGTGCCATCCAGCGGCTCCAACGTGGGTTGATCTCGATCCCACGCGGTTTCCAGGTCCGTGATGCGGGTAGCTGCCTCTGCGGTGTTACCCGCCTGGACGAGCCTCAGGGTGTCCTGCACGATGGTGCGGTAGGTGCTGATGTTCGCGGGCGGGAAGTTCGCCGTTGCTGATTCCCCGGGGGCGAGGGTCACGTTCGCCGCGGGCGCCTCCCTGCTCGCGGCGGCGGTGCCGTGGGGCTGAGTATTCGCCCACACCAGAACTCCCGCAGCAAGCACGGCAACGGCCGAGAAGTATCCCAGCATGACGCGCTGTCGAGTGGGGGTGGTGGGGGGTGTGACGGCGGGCCGCACTTTCTCGACGGTGTCGACGCGCGTGATGCTCAGGTAGATGACGGTGGCGAGAATGGCGGTGAGGAAGATGATGCTCGTCAGTCCGACGCCAAGGCCGAGACCGCCATCCGTGGTGGGAAACCCCATCCAGTCGCCCAGGTTTGCGCCCAGTGGGCGGGTGAGGATGTAGGCCAGCCAGAACGACAGGACGGCGTTCGCGCCCAAGCGCCACCCGAGGATCACCGCGAGGATGAGTCCCGCGGGCAAGAGAACCGACACCCCGGGGCTCCACCCGGTCAGTTCGAGGATCCAGTCGCCGGAGGCGGTGCCCAGGGCGAAGGCGACCAGGATGGCCAGCCAGTAGAACAGTTCTCGCCGGGTGGTGGTGATGCTGTGAATGGACAGGGTCCGCTGGCTACGCCACCACACCCCGAACACAACCGCGAGGACGATGGCGAACACGGTGGTGCTGGCGGCGAGGGGGATGCCGAGGTCGTCGGTGAGGATGTCGGTGTACAGGGTGCCGGCGACGCTAACGACGACGACGGTTAGCCAATAGACGAACGGCACGTAGCGGCGCAGGAGGAGCTGCCACGCGAGCACACCCACCAGCACCGCGGTGAAAATGATCGCCGTCACCTCCAGCCCCACACCCAACGTCACGTTGATCCAGTCGGCGAAGCTCTCACCCACCGTCGTGCAAAGGATCTTGATCACCCAGAACCACACGGTGATCTCGGGCACCTTGCTAAGCATGTTGCGCCGAGGCAGAACCGGCGACGGAGTCGATGTCATCACGCGAGCACGCTACGAATCCGGCTCTAAGACGCGACTCAGAATGGGGGGAACGGCTCGGGAGCGAGGTGTCGGGGTCGCTAACCTTCGGGGGTGACCGACTCTGAGTTACTCCTCCGCACCCTTGTGAGCGTGCTGGCGCTCGGCGGTGTGGCGGTGGTCGTTCTGCGTGTGGCGGGCGTTCGACGGTGGTGGGGGCCTGCCCGAGCGCTTTTTCGTGCGAGCGTGCAGCTGGCGGCATTGAGCCTGGTGCTGGCGGGCATCATCGCCGACCCGTGGTGGGTGGCGGGGGCGCTGATTGTGATGTTCGTCGCGGCCGTGGCCGTGTCCGCTCGTCGCGCCGGGGTGGCCCTGGTGGACTTCTGGCGAACGGCCGCAGCCATGGGCGCAGGAGTCAGCCTGGCGGGGATGGTGGTGTTCTCCTCCGAGGCAGTGGAGCTCACCCCCCGATACGCCCTTGCAGTCGGAGCGATGGTGGTGGGTAACGCCATGACCGTGGCAACCCTGGCGGGGCGGCAGTTCGCCCAGGCTCGACTGGACCGGTGGTCAGAGGTGGAGGCGTGGCTCGCGCTCGGTGCCGGCCCGCGGCGCGCTGTACGGGATGTGGCGCGCATCGCGGTGCACGATGCGCTCATCCCCGCGGTCGATCAGACTCGAACGACAGGCCTGGTCGTCTTGCCGGGCGCGTTCGTAGGCGCAATCTTCGGCGGATTGTCGCCGATTGAGGCGGGCCGTTTCCAGCTTGTGGTGCTGGCGGCGATCCTAGCCTCGGGGACGATCACGGCGGTGCTGACGGTCCGCCTCACCTCGCGGGTGGCGGTGCGGCCGAGCGCGCTGCGCTGAGGAGGCGTGTGGCTAACGCCGGCTGGCGAACAGCGGTACCCGAAGAGTGATCGTGGTGCCGGCGGAAGAGGTGGCTGACACCTGAGCGGTGCCGCCGTAGCGGGCGACGGTGTCCTGGACGAGGGAGAGGCCGATACCGAATCCGGTACGGCTGGAGCCTCCACCATCCACAGCATCCGCGGACCGGGCGAACCGGTCGAAGATGCGACTGGGCGCGATGCCTTGAATTCCGGGGCCTTCATCGATGACGTCGATGACGGCTTGAGCGCCCTCCTTGCGAGCCGTCACGACGACTTTCGCGCCGGCAGGTGAATGCTTGACGGCGTTATCCAGCAGGGCGACAACGCTGCGCTGCAAGCTGGCGGCGGGCATCGCGACGGCGAGGTCATCGTCGGGTGGACGACTGACAAGATGCACATCGCGTTCACGGGCCAGGATCGACATCGACGAGACTGCGGAGTCGGTGACCTCGGCGAGGGAGGCGGGTGTGGTGACGGACCCGGTGGGTACCTCGACGGCGTCCAGCAGATCGGAGACAACGCCGATGACGGAGCGGGAGTCGTCGCGCAGCTGGGCGACGACCTCGTGGTGGGGGTCGGAGTCCGGCAGTCCCCGCTGCAGCATCTGGATGCGCGCGTCGAGGATTGCCAAGGGGGTGCGCAGTTCGTGTGACGCGTCGGCGACGAACTGACGCTGACGGCGCAACGCGTCGACAAGGGGGCGGACCGCTCGGCGGGTGACCAACCACCCCAGGAGGCCGGCTGAAGCGATAGCGCACGCGCCGATGACCGCGCCGCCGAGGATGATGTCTAAGCCTTCAATGTCGACGACGGTCTCGTGACGTTGAGGGCTGAGCAGCTCTCCGAGTGGGATCTGGGTGAAGACAACCGAGAACGCAGCGATCAGGACCGCCAGTACCAGCACGGACACGGCCAGGGTGATGGTGAGTGCGACGCGGAGGGCTGTCGCCCGGATGAGCTGAGCGTCAGCGTCGGAGGGACGCCGGCGGTTGATCACATCAGCCCCAGACGGTAGCCCCGTCCGCGGACGGTTTGCACGATGCCGGGGTCGGTTTTCTTGCGAAGGTAGTGCACGTAGGTGTCGACTGTGCCCGGGGTGTCATCTTTAGAGAAGACCGCACGGAGGATGTCGTCGCGAGTGAAGGTGCGCTGGGGGTTGACGGCGAACAGCTTCAGCAACGCGCTCTCCCGGTCGGTGAGGATGGTGCGGCCATCGTAAGGCGAGTACACAGCACGCGAGTCCGGGTAAAACTCCCACTCACCAATCCGCACGAACGGCCCCTCACCGTTGCCGACGCGACGAATGGCGCGCAAGCGGGCGAACAGTTCATCGAACTCGAACGGTTTCACCAAGTAGTCGTTCGCGCCGGCGTCCAGCCCGCGCACCTTGTCCTGGACGGTGCCGAGCGCGGTGAGAATGAGCATCGGAACGCTCGCGCCCGCTCGACGAAGCGTCTCCACGATGGTGAGCCCGTCCACGGTGGGAAGGCGGCGGTCGACCA
Organism: Microbacterium sp. BWR-S6Y; assembly: GCF_041379845.1. Lineage (NCBI taxonomy): Bacteria > Bacillati > Actinomycetota > Actinomycetes > Micrococcales > Microbacteriaceae > Microbacterium > Microbacterium sp. BWR-S6Y. Next base: position 16,291 of record NZ_JBFECV010000011.1, on the reverse strand, counting down.
CCATCACGTCGAAGGCGTGCGTGCCTGCGATGTCGAGCGCGTCGCCCCCGTCGGGCGTGAGGGTGACGTCGTATACCTCGTCGAGGACTTTCGCCATTAGCGGCCCCAGTTGCGCGTCGTCTTCCACGAGGAGGAGCCGGGGGCGATCCGTTGTCGGAGTGGTCATCGGCGTCCTCCTCGCTGCCGTCGCTTCAGGGTCATGTGGTGGGGTTGCCGAGTCATTGCCGCGCCGCCTCGAGGGTGTGTAAACGCCGGGTGAGCCATGGCACGCGTTGGCATACTTCGTAGACTGCCAGGGATCCCACCGAGACAAGGATGATCGACGCGGTCACATCGAGCGGGTAGTGCGCTCCCAGATACATGCGTGACCACGCCGTCGCCACGACGAACACGGCGCCGAGGATGCTTACTATGACCTGCGTCCGGCCTGCCGTGCTCAGTACCACCCACGTCGCGAGGGCGGCGGCGAAGGCGGTGTGTCCGCTCGGATAGCTGAACGTCACCGGGTCAACGCCGGTGGGGAACGGCAGCGCTGCGCTGTCCGGTCGGGGTCGCTGGACGATGACCTTCACCACATCCGCCAAGGCCCACGGCACGGTGACCTGAATGAGGGCGCGGACCACCGCGGGGAACGACCGGGTCACGGCTGCGACAATCGCCAGCGCCACCGCAAGGACGATGACCGCGCCGGTCGGCCCCAACCCGACGTTGATGGCATGGGCCACGAGGTCGAAGAATCCGGAATGGACGCCGTTCACGCCGGTGACAACGGTGAGCTCGGTCGCAGTCCAGCCCGCCGACATGCGGGCGAGCAACCCTACAACGACGATGAGCGCAAAGACCCCCGCCAGGGAACACAGCGCCGCGATAAGAGGTCCCCGGGAACGTTTCATCATCCGAGCACCCTCGCGCCACCGTTCTAAGAAACCACTCATACTCTGCGAAGAACTCCTCGCCGGGTGCCGCGGGAACATCCTTCGAGGTTTCTTACAACGCGGCGGGAATCCTGTCCTTGCAACCCCGTCCGAGGTTGCAGAAAGGAACGCATCATGAACGCGCTCAAACGCAAGTGGCTGGGTGTCGGAACGCTCGTCTTGCTCAGCGTCGGAGGAGTCGCCGCGATGGCGGTGCCTGCGTCCGCCAGTGTCACGTCGGTGTCAACGCCGGCTCCCACGGCCACCGACCCGGGCGTCGAAGACGGCACCAACGACGGCGAGACCGCGGACGACCAGGCCGGGGAGACCCCCGGCCAGGAGACCGCCGACGAGGCTGGGGAGGTTCCCGGGCAGGAGACCGCCGACGACCAGGGTGTCGAAGACGGCACCAACGACGGCGAGAGCGCCGACGACGCAACGGCCACGCCCGCTCCGTGACCACAAGCCCACGCGTGGGTGGCTAAGACCCCCTCGGCCACCCACGCGTGTTCCTGGGTGACACGGCGGAGAGGTTTGCCCTGCGTCTTCCTGCTGCGGTTGACTACCCCTATGTTTGCCCGGGTCGCTCCGCATAGTCCGAGAGGGCGTGCGTGGGGGCGGCCGACGTGATCTCGGAGAGCGCACGCCCACTTCGTCCTCACCGAAGCATCGACCACCGCAAGCTGCCCGTGCATCAGGCCGGGGCCTTGCCCGCACAGCAGGTTGTCTCCGCTTTCGATGAACAAGTCGAGCGGGAGACAGCGTGGGCGCCGCACTCGCACGCCACCCACGAGCTGTTGTGGAATGAAAGTGGCGTCTCCACTGTGGCAGTGGGCAATCGGGTGTGGACGATAACCCCCACCTTGAGTTCTAGTGGTCGTTGCAACACCTGATCTTTCGGGAGTTGCAGATGGAGTTCGAGATCCGTCCCGATCGGTCCTCGCAGGGTCGAAAGAAGCTGCATGCGGAGCGTGCGAAGTTCTTCGAGCTGATCGCGCATGGCGTGGGATTCCGTGCAGCCGCCAGGATCGTGGGTGTGAACTATCGCACGACAAAGGTGTGGCGGCACGGCGAACGCGAGAAGAAGCCCGGTACGGGCGCGATACCTCCGATGAGGCCGCGCTCGTACCGGGCTTCTTTGTCGTCCAGATTTCTGTCGGAGAAGGATCGAATCTTCATCGCTGACAGCCTGCGTGCGGGATGGTCCCTCCGGAGGATTGCGGCCGAGATGGGGAGGCCTGCGTCGACAATCAGTCGGGAAGTGCGGCGCAACAGGCATCCTCGCTCCGGCGACTACCGTCCGTATGCCGCGCATGATCGGGCCGTGGCGCGTCTGCCGCGGCCGAAGGTGGGGAAGATCGCGCAGAATCCTGAGCTGCGGGACTACATCCAGCGCAGACTGGAGAGTCGATGGAGTCCTGAGCAGATCGTGCATGCGCTCAAGCGGGACTTCCCAAACCGGCCGGAGATGCGCGTGGTTCACGAAACGATCTACCTCGCCCTCTACGTCCAGGGACGCGGTGAGCTACGCCGCGAGTTACACAGGGCGCTCCGCACCGGCAGAGCACGCCGGAAGACCCACAAGCAATCACAGACGCGCCAGCCGCGCTACCGCGACCCCATGGTGATGATCAGCGACCGCCCCGCGGAAGTCGACGAGCGAGTTGTTCCCGGTCATTGGGAGGGCGATCTGATCATCGGGAAGAACAGCGGCTCCGCGATCGCGACGCTCGTCGAGCGCACCACACGGTTCACGATGCTCGTCCACCTGCCCAACGACCACGGTGCCGTGGCTGTCGGCGCTGCTCTGGCCTCAACGATCCAACGTCTGCCGGCACACCTGCGACGCTCGCTCACATGGGATCAAGGCAGCGAAATGGGGAAGCACCGGTCATTCACCACGGCGACGGACATGCCCGTCTACTTTTGCGACCCGGCCTCGCCCTGGCAGCGCGGCTCAAACGAGAACACGAACGGCCTCCTACGGCAGTACTTTCCGAAAGGCACAGACCTGTCGAAGCACTCGGCGGCGACTCTCGAGTTCGTCGCGCATGAACTCAACACCCGACCTCGGAAGACCCTCGACTGGGACACACCCGCGAAAAAGTTGGCGGCGCTCATCGACGCCGCCTGAGCGACGACTCTACGGTTGTGGGATGCCTGCGATCGAACGAAGCGCGCGTAGTCCTTCCGGTGTTCCCGGCCAGTGCTGTTCGAGGGCTTCGGCACCGGCGCGCTTGGTCACGAACCGCAGAGCAATCGCGACGATAATTGCGTCGTCGAGGTAGCCCACAACCGGGATGAAATCCGGAACGAGATCGATCGGCAGTAGAAGGTAGCCGAGGAGAACAACGAGAGTAACGCGCACGCTCCGTGGCACGGATCGGTCCGAGACAAGCCGCCGAAGTAGGCGCACGATGTCGGGGACGAGGCGCAGCAGGTCGACCAGGCGAGTCTGGTCGCCAGCCCGCCGGGCGCTGATCAACAGCGCCACCATGAGGGCGATCCAAAGCAGCAGTACGCCGCCGACAACGGCAACAATGATCGTCCACCAATCCATGGGTACAGTCTGAGCCCTCGACCCGGATGCCGACGATTCGCACACCCCGCCCTCACGCGAACGACAACAGCGCCCCTCCCAGCCGATGAGCTGAGAGGGGCGCTATTTGTATGATCGGAGCACGTCGTGTTGCAACGACTCCTGGAATCCGCCTCCACATGGTCGGGGAGCTTTGGAAGATCACAAACCATTGGGTGAAGCCGTCGACACCCCGTGAAGTGATGGCAATCGTGGGCGCGATTGGCGTCTACAGCACGGGCCAGAGGTTTGCGTGGCGGGGGCTGCCGTCGGCGGACTATGACCTCGCCTCGTCGCTCCACCGATCTGTGGGTGGTCTGAACGAGACCGCCGTGCGAGAGCGTGAGCTAGAGATTATTGCGGAAGCGCGTAAGTGGGGATTGGGGACGCACGCGACCGGTCGAGTTGACGACCTCCAACTCTTAGCTGATCTGCAACACTTCGGGGCCCCAACCCGTCTGCTCGACGTCACCGCGAACCCCATGACGGCTCTCTGGTTCGCGTGCCAACCTACAACGGCCAACCCCTCGACCGACACGTTGGGGAGAACGCGCGGCACAAGCGGCCTACTGCTGGCCCTCAACATCACGCAGTGGCCTCGAATGTCGACCATCTTCGACGGCAGGTTCACGTACAGCTATCTGCGGGACGGGGAAGCGGCACGATTGAGCACGCAGCTCGCCAAAGGGAGCCCGTTTGTCGTCGATTCAGGGGCTCCGAACGACCGCCTGCGGGCTCAAGAGGGCTTCTTCGTCACCGGCGCCGTCCCCGACACTCTGCCGACGAGAGCAATCCAAGTCGGGGACGAACACATGGTGACACCACAACGGACTCCCTTCCGCTCGATCCGCGTCGACTGGGACAACGACGTTGATCCCGAAACTCTTCGGCGACGGCTGCTGAATCCACGCCAGGGTCGGCCAGCACCTCTGCCATTCGTGGCCGTAATCATCGACGCGAAACTAAAGAGCCGGCTCTTGGCCTACCTGGACGGCACCTACAACAGGTCAGCTCGCGTGCTGTTTCCCGACTACCAGGGGTACGTCGCGTACGGCCAACACATGCCCAGAGGCTAGCTACGCCGACTGCGGCTGGTCGACGTCGCGGGGCAGGTCAGCGTACGCACGAGATGCTGTCGACTTGTCGACGCCGAGCACGCGCCCGATATGCGCGAAACTCAGGCCCTCGTCATCGCGCATCCGGCGTAGCTGCGTGAGCTGGTCGGCGCTGAGCTTCGAGGGTCGACCGATCGCCTTGCCCTGCGCGCGGGCGTGATCCATGCCGCGCTGCGTGTTCTCCCGAATCGTGTCGACACGAAGCTCTGCGAACACGGCGACGATCCCGAACAGGGCGCGGCCCATCGGGGTTGTCGTGTCGATCTGCGGTTCGGTCAGACTGCGAATGTCGATGCTGCGTTCGCGCAGCTCGTTCAACGTGTCGAGGATGATCCGTTCACTGCCGCCGAGACGGTCGAGGCGGCGCACCAACAGGGTGTCACCCTCACGGAGGTAGTCGAGGCACGCGACCCACTGCGGACGCGCAGCGATCCGGCTGGACTCGCCATGGTCGACGAACACACGGGTAGCGCCGGCCGCGCGCAGCTCGGCCTCCTGCGCATCCGGGTTCTGCTCCCGGCGCGAGACACGGGCGTACCCGATCACCTTCGTCATTTCTCGAGCCCTCCTGTCGGGAACCGGTCGGACATGTAGCCGGGGCCGCTGCGACGCGCCTGGGGCGGCTGCTGGCCGCTCTGGCCGGCGCCCCGGGTCGCTTCCTTCGGGGGCCGCTGGTAGCTGGCGCTGATGACGGCTCGGACGTCTGCGAGAGGGTCGGCCGCGGGGGCCGGCTTCTCGACGCTGATCGCGTGGAAGATCGGCACGAGCGACGTCGGATCGGGAGCGTGCTTGTCGAGGTCGGGCCGGCTCATGGCGGATGCCTGGTTCCACTGCTCGGGCGTCACGCGGTCGAACTCGAACCGGAACGGTGAACCTTCGGCCAGGTCGTGCATGAACTGTTTCGAGGTGCGTCCGTTGCCCTCGCGGAACGGGTGCGCCTGGTTCACGTACGCGAACACCGTGGCGCTGGTGGCGATGAAGTCGTTACGGCTGATTGACACCCAATCGGTCGACGTCGCGATCTGGCGCACCTCGGACAGGTAGCGGTCCACCTCGCCGTCGTTGACGCGACCGAACTCCCGTCCCGGACCCTTCGACATGTTGACGGTGCGGTACTCCCCCGCCCACTCGTAGACGTCTTGGAACAGGTGCCGGTGGATTGCCATCAAGTGCTCCGCGTCGAACGTCTTCGGGATATCGACCATCCCCGCTTCCAGCTCGAAACCGCGGCGGGCTGTCTGCCCGTACTCGCGGTCTTTCAGCTCGAAGAAGTCGCGCTCATCGAACTTGTTGCGCAGCGTCCCGTTTCCGAACTGCGGGTTATACGTCTCGGGGTAGAAGTACGACTCCCAGGTGTCGAAACCCTCGGGCACGTCAGGCTGCGCCGACGATGCCGGCGGCTCGTCGAGACGCCTCGGCCGCGCGGTGAGCTGCTGCCGCCGAACGTCGGTCGTACTCGGCCGCGTCGATCGCGCCGCGCGCGTAGTCCGTCAGGTTCTCGACGTCCTCGCGGGTGGGCTCCCAGCCCTCGTGCCAGCCGGCGGCGAGCGACTGCACCACGGCGCGACGCTGCTTGTCGTTGAGCTGGGCGAACAGCTCCGGGTACTGCTGCTCGATCTTCATCTGCGACTCGGCCACGGTGGCTCCCCTCGGTCCTCACCAATTCTACCAAATGATGCAAAAGGGCTCTACTTAATTTCGCATCAATTCGGGTTTTGCGACGGGGTTTTGCACCGCGCCGATCCGCGGTTTTCCGGCACCTCGTCGACGGGCCTCCGTGTGGTGCGAAACCGATCGGAATCGCACCAATGAGGAAACCTACAAGGCGCAACAGATCATCGAGAGGGTGCATTCGGACCCGTCTCCTATTTCGACGCGGGGATGGCGCCGGCTTAGCGCCCATCGATTGAGCGGACGGCCACGTGTATTTCGGTCCAGAGTTTGAACTCGGCGGTGTCGTAGCGTCCTTGCCGGTCGACGGCTGCCCATGCGTCGAGGCTTTCGAGGGGGACGCCGGCGAGGCGGGCTGCCGCAGGATGGCTGATGCGGTGGGGCTTCGTCACGGCGTCACGCTAACGCGGACGCCGGGGAGACAGAACGGATCGGTCCGAGATTCACCCGCCACATCACCTGTGGCGATGCCGTTACAGACGGTTCGAGAGGGTGAGCCCGTCGGCGCTACTCGCGTCGTGCATCATCTTGTCGATCAACTCACGGTCGAGCTGCGGTGCGCGGCCGCCGTAGAACTGCATGAGCAGGGCCCGTGTGGGGCTGATCCAGATGGAGGAGCGGCCGCCGCCGGTGGTGGGCATCTGGAGCATGAAGCCTTCACGGCGGCGGAGCTTGTTCATCATGACGACGCGGAGGTGCGCGAGGATACGGTCGTCGATGTCGTAGCTGGAGTCTTGCGTGTAGATCAGTCGTCCCACGGGGCGAGCGTGTCCTTCATCTCGTTCGAGGCTGGGCCATCGCGAAATCGCCCGGCCGCTCCGAATTATCGCACCCGCGATGTTGCTCACATTTGCACAACAGCCCGGGAAGGTTTTCGCAAGGGTCCAGGGGTGAACGTGTCGTCTGAGACGCTGACACGGACGTCGTTCCTCCGGCGTGTGGGACCTCTCGCCATGATGGTCGCGCCGGGGGTCCCGATGTTGGAGGTTTCCGATGGGGAGATTCACGTACGACTCGAGTGTCAGTGCCGACTTCGATGACCGGGAGCTCGCTCACCTGCAGGCGGTCATCGTGGCGAAGATCCGCCGCGGGGAGCGGTTCACCTTCACATGGAAGATCGACATCAGCCTCGGCGGTGGCCGGACAAGCGTCTACCTGTACCCCGGAGTCAAGCTGGCGTTTAGATACGAGGGTGGCCACACACCGCAGCTCAACCCGTCCTGGCTGCGGATGCTGACCGACGCCGCCAACTCGCCACAGGGACTTCACGTGCTTGATGAGCCGGCCGGGCGCACTCCGGACCAACTCGCGCGCGACGCCGACCGACGGAATCACCCGGTAGAGGCGTGACAACAGTCGCAGTGTGCAACGCGCTTTCCGATGGTGCAACCCCGATGCCGGTGAGACCTAGCGACATCTACGTTGTACCGCATGACTCAGAGCATCGAACGGGTTCAGCTGACCGTGAATGGTGCCACCCATGCTCTCGCGCCGTTGGAGAGCGTCGGGGATATCGAGGCTCAGGTTCTCGGCGCCACGCGCGCCGGCGGTGGCTTCATCACGGTCACGCTGGACGGGGGCGAACGTCTCAGCATCTTCGTGTCGGCGGCGGCAAGTTCGATCACCATCGCTTCCTCCACAGTGCGCCTTGATAGCGGCCTCGCCGACGGCGGCGGCGACGGGTGGCGCAACCATTCTGGGCAGGTGTTCGACGATGAGGAGTCGCCTTACGACATCATCTGACCGTCACGACGGCACGTAACCGATCGGTTCCGCTTCGAATAATCCGGGGCGCAAAGCGGTAGCAGTGCAGACCTCGCGCCGCTTGAAGCCAGCATTACGACCGCCCGACACTCATATGCTTCGTCTGTGACGTATCTGGCAGAAAGCCCCGGCACCGTCGTGGTTGCGAAATGACGCGCGTGCTCGTCATCGACGACGAGCAGATGCTCACCGACCTGCTGTCGATGGCACTGCGCATGGAGGGCTGGGAAGTGCGCACCGCCGGCTCCGGCTTCAACGCCCTGCAGGCCGCCCGCGACTTCGAACCTGACGCCCTCGTGCTCGACGTCATGATGCCCGACCTCGACGGCATGGCGGTCCTGCAGCGACTGCGGCACTCGGGCAACGACGTCCCCGTGCTCTTCCTCACCGCGAAGGACTCCGTGGCCGACCGTGTCGCCGGCCTCACCGCCGGCGGCGACGACTACGTCACCAAGCCCTTCAGCCTCGAGGAGGTCGTCGCACGCCTCCGCGGGCTCATGCGACGCGCGGGCACCGCCCTCACCCGCGACTCCGAGCCCATCCTGCGCGTCGGCGACCTCTCGCTGAACGAGGACAGCCACGAAGTCGTGCGCGGCGACCGCGAGATCCAGCTGACGGCGACGGAGTTCGAGCTGCTGCGCTTCCTCATGCGCAACCAACGCCGCGTGGTGTCGAAGGCGCAGATCCTCGACCGCGTCTGGAACTACGAATTCGTCGAGCTCTACATCCATCACCTGCGCAGGAAGACCAACGCCGGCCAGGAGCCGCTCATTCGCACCGTTCGCGGCGCCGGCTACGTGATGGAAGCGCCAAGGAAATAAGGGAGGCTAGGCCGATGCTCGGGCAAAGGGAGCCCGCCAAACTCGGGCCGCCCGCACGGCGGAACACCTCCCTATCGCTTATGGCCGACCCCTACACCCCGGCATCAACGGCGTCATTTCCGCCAGATTCTCCGTACTGGCTACTCGCGACGCGAGGCAAATCAGCTCGTAGACGCTGCGCGTTCGCGAACCGACCTCGAGGACTCTTGAGCCCACGGGACGCGGTGCCTGTGGGCAGGCAAGCCCCTGCAGTGGGGGCACCTGATGTCGGACACTGAAATGCGCCCGCACACGCGCGGTGTGCTCTGAACCCTCGGGACGGACATGCTGAAGCAAAAACCAGGCAATAAGACCAGCGCGGATGCGCCGCACCCGGACGCTGACGAGAAGCCAGACTCTCCCACCGAGCTGACGAAGCGGTCATGGAAGTACGTGCTGCGAAAGACAGTGCGGGAATTCTCCGCTGACCAGTGCACAGACGCCGCCGCGGGCCTGGTGTACTACGCCGTCCTCGCACTATTTCCGGCGCTGATTGCGATCTTCTCCGTACTGGGTGTCGTTGGCCAAGGCGACGCCGCCGCCAACGCCATCATCGGCATCATCCAAGACGTCGCCCCCAACGCCGCTGACACGCTCCGCGAACCGATCGAGCAGATCGCGTCATCTCGAGGCGCCGGTATCGCACTCGTCACCGGTATCGCCCTCGCCCTCTGGTCAGCATCCGGATACGTGGGCGCTTTCAGCCGTGCAATGAACCGCATCTACGAAATCGACGAAGGACGCCCCTTCTGGAAGCTGCGCCCGATGCAGCTGCTGGTCACCGTCATTGCCGTGGTAGCGCTTGTCCTCGTCGCGCTCGGTCTCGTCATCTCGGGTGATGTCACTACCGCTATCGGCAACGCCCTTGGCCTCGGTCAGGGCGTGCAAATCGCATGGGACATCGCGAAATGGCCGGTCATGCTCTTCGTCATCGTGTTCCTCGTCGCGGTGCTGTACTACGCCACCCCCAACGCCAAACAGCCGAAGTTCCGCTGGATCAGCCTCGGCGCCATCATCGCCATCGCTGCCCTCGCTATAGCGACCGCCGGCTTCGGGATCTACGTCGCCAACTTCTCCAACTACGACCGCACCTACGGCTCGCTCGCCGGGGTCATCATCTTCCTGCTCTGGCTGTGGATCGCGAACCTCGCCCTCCTGTTCGGCGCCGAGTTCGACGCCGAACTCGAACGCGGCCGCCAGTTGCAAGGCGGCATCGCCGCCGAAGAAGACATTCAGCTGCCCGCCCGCGACACCCGAAAGAGCAAAAAACAGGCCGAGAAAGAGCGCAGCGACGTCAAAGAAGGCCGCCAAATCCGGCTCGAAGAAGCAGCCGACGGTCCTGACGCGCCCTCCCCACCAAAGCCGTCAACGCCACGCCCACACCCCCGGCGAAAGTGGTGGCAGCTACGCCGATAACACACCCTCAGACGCTCCCGTTGGCGCAGCCTCAAATGACCCCCATGTCGTGCAGGTGTTGCGCGACACGTTCGTAGTCGACGACGTCGACGGCTCGGCCCGTGAGGCGGGTCACGGTGCCGAGCAGCATCATCCGTTCGTTCGTGAGGGTGAAGTGATGCGCGCACAGCTCGACGAGCACGGGCCCCACACCGGGGACATCGAACTTCTCCGTGCTCGTCGAGCTGTCAGCGCAGCGTACAGTCAGTGCGCGTCCTCATCCTCTTCCGGGTTGAAGTTGGAGGCGGTGCCGGTGTGCCCGGCGGCGACACCGTTAGGGTCGCTCGGAATGGTTCCGTCTTCACCGAGCCCGCCGGGCTTGGAGGTGGTGTCGGTCTCGGTTGAGACTTCGACGTCTGCGCCTTCGTAGGAGTCTTCGTCGGCGGACAGCTGCGCGTCGTCGTTGGTGGGAGTGGACATGGGTTGCTCCTTCGTTATGGGTGTGACTGAGGTCGATAGGTGGTCTGGAGTTGTTAGAGGCGGCGTAGCAGTGTGACGAGGGCCACGAGTCCGATCGCGACGGCGCCGGCCGTGATGAGTGCCTTCTTCGGGTCCCGCTGGTAGGTGGCGCGCGCTCCCTCCACGGCGTTCACTGCAGACTGCAGGGTCGTGTCGATGGCGGATTCGGCCTGCTGTTTCGCCTCGTCGATCTCGACGGAGACATGGTCAGCGACGTGACTGCCGGAACGAGCGGTGCCGTCGCTGCCGTTCGTGGAGGCGTGTTGCAGCGCGTCGGTGGCGTCTTCGAAGCGGTCTTTCGCCGCCGCAGCAGCGTCGTTGTCGGAGGTGGTCACAGCTGGTGGTCCTTCCACGAGTGGATCGAGGGCTTGGACGGGCAAGCAGCACTTAGCCGGTCGACTTACGGTATAAATTCACTCGCTGCATGTGCAGCGGCACCGTCACACACATGAGCGCGGACACGGTGCGATCGTCACAAAAAAGGTAAGCGGAGTCCATGCCCCCAACCACGACCAGCGGTTCTCCGTCCAATCAAGGATTGGCCGCCGCAGCCGACGACTTGCTTGTCCAGCGAGCAGTCGACGGGGACGTGGCCGCTTTTCGCACCCTCATCACCCGACACGCACCCATCATGCGCGCCTACATCGCTCGCATCGTCAGCAGCTACACCGACGCCGACGACATCCTCCAAGACACCTACGTCGTCGCCTGGAAGAAACTGCCCACCCTGCGTGACCCGAGCCAAGCCAAGCCATGGATGATGCGTATCGCCACGAGACGCGCATTCGCCCACCTCAAAAATCGCCCCCCGGAAACAGTCTTCCCGGCCGACCATGCAGCCACCGGACACGACCCGGAGGAGACGACAATACGCAACGCGCAACTGCGCGAACTCTCCAAAGCGTTGGACGCCTTGCCCGAGGATCAGCGGCAATGCTGGCTCCTTCGCGAAGTGGCGGGACTGAGCTACCAAGACATTGCCGATGCAATGGGGGTCACCACCGGCCAAGCACGCGGCAAACTCGCACGAGCACGAGTGAACATCACAGTCCGAATGGAGGGATGGCGATGACCGACACCAACTCCGACCGCACCGTCCTGGACTGCGGCAAAACCCTCGACGAGCTCAGCACCTACCTCGCCCACGACCGCACCCCCTACGACCCCGCCATCGAGGAGTGCCCGGAGTGCGTCAACGCGCTGCGCGCTCTCGAGCGTGTCTCCCACCTCTCCCGCGATCTGATCGCACACGACGCCGATACCGTGCCTGCTCCTCCCCCGTCCTGGCTGAACGACATCATCAACAACATCGGCGCCGAGCTTCGGGCCGGACGCGACCTCCCCCTGCACCACCCCGACCCCTTGGTGAGCCTCAGCATCACCGAAGGAGCCGTACGTGCCCTCATCCGTGACGTCAGCGACACCATCCCCGGCATCCTGGTCGGAGCATGTCGAATCACCGGTGAAGCCGACACACCACACGCCCCCGTACATGTCAACATCACCGTCAGCATCGCCACACACACGCCGATGCCACCACTGCTCACCCAGCTCCGCGAACAGGTAATGAAGGTCCTTCACGAACACACCGAGCTGCACATCGACGCCCTCAACATCACTGTCGAAAACATCCACGACGCGGCTGCAGGAGACGACGCCAGATGAGTAGCGAACAACCCACCCCCTCTCCGCAGCCGGAGGACCTGACCACCCTCGTCCTCAGCGTTCCGGGAGTTACCGCCGTGTACCCCTCAGCGCCCACACCAACACGAATCGCACGAGCGATCGCTGCCACCCTCGGCACCTCACCAGCCCCAGAGCCCATCGTGAATCTACGCACCACGAACGAGCGCACGACCATATCGGCCCGAGTCGCCACCCACAGCAGCCCCGCCCCCACTATTGCCCGCGACATCGCTGATCATCTGCGATCCGCACACCCCGACAAATCCGCACGCATCACGGTGCAAATCGCGAGCATCACCATCTGAGGAACACCCTCCGCCCGGGGTCCGAACATTTTTGTGACGGAGCAGGCCCTGTCGTGCTCTTCATATGTGAGCGGCACCGCCGTCTCGTGCGACAGGCCCGTCACTCCCTGCGCGCGCCCACCATCCGACTGATAGGGCCCATGGGAAACCTTTACTACAGCAACAGCGACGCCATCATCGACGATCGCCTCCTGCACTACATCCAAGTCATCGCCGCGACCAAGCTCCGCCGCGGCGAGAACTTCACCCTCACCCTGACCCAACGTGCCAACCCCGAACCTCGCATCACAATCTGGATGAACCCCAACATCCCCCTCCGCTTCACCTACACCACACCCGAAGCAACACCCCTCGTAGGCGCATACCTCCAGCAACTCGCCGCCCAAGCAAACAGCACCAGCGGCCTCATAATCGACCTCGACCACTGGACCGAACCCGCCCCCGCTCAGCAAGCACACGCCGCAGCTCGGTGAAGGCCAGCCCCGGCAGGCGCGACTACATGTCCTTCGACAACCGTATTGGAGCGAAACCGATCGGTTTTGCACTGCTGGCACGGTTAGCGTCCGCTGCGCTGGCGGCCTATGGGTAGCGTGCGCAGCCAGTACTCACCGAGCTGGACGGTCACGGCCTTCGTGATCTCGCTGAAGAGTTGTTGTTGGCGGCGCACCTCTGTGACTACCTGCAACAGCGCGCATGTCAGCTCGTGGAGGAATCTTCGAGCTAGCAGCTGTTGCGATTGTACATTGATGGGCGGCGTCCACGATGTCGTACGATCGGCTGGCGGAAGAACGATCCGCCAGGGAGATTGAAGAGGCAGCAGGGTGCCGTTTCGCAGTAAAGACACGCTGAGCGCGTGGCTCGATGAGTTTGCCGCAAGCGGGACTGGCGGAGGCGCTGTCGCGTTCGTTGCCGATCAGGATCCCGTCGATGGCGTCGACAGCGGCCTGGTCATCTTTCCTTTGGCAAACGCAACAACGTCCGTGTACCTGGCACCGATTGCTGTGGGCGTACCTGACTGGCGCGTCACTTTCGAGGCACAGCCTGAGGTGACGGAGCTATCCCCAGACTCCGTTTACGATCTGTGCCGTGAGATCTCCCACGCCGCAGACTTGTGCGCGTTTCTCCAGCGCAAGTCCGTTGAGCATATGGCTCAACTTGCGGCCGAGGCGCAGAGCTAACTAGGCGACGGCCCGGTCGACACGTGCAGCCTCTTCACGCGCGGCCAGCGTGGCGTGGCGAAGGAAGTCGGCGAAATCGGCCTCGACCTTGGGGTCCAGGTGCGCGATGAGCTGGCGGCACGTGGCATCGAACAGCGCCAGTTGTGACCACGGCTCCTTCTCGATGTCGACCGCCAGGTGGATGTGGTTGACGCGGCGGTCCACCTGGTCAGCTTCGCGGCGCAGAATTTCGCGGCGCACGAGCCGTTCGACCATCGTGGTGATGCCGGCAGACGTGACACGCAGATAGCTGGCCAGCTCTGAGGGTCGCGCTCCGGGGTTCTTTGCGAGGTAAGACATGGCGTTGGCCTCGAGCTCGTTGACGCCGAGCTGCTTTCGAGCACGCGCCGCCGCGGCATCACGTTCCTGGGAGTAGAACGTCAGCGCCGCCGAGAGCGGCGATGTGTCGCCTGTTTCTACCGTCATGGACCCGTTCCCTACGTTGCGTATGTCTCGAAGCACTATACCTAACCATCTAACCTTCCGCCGGTGATGATTACGCCTGGTAGTCGTCAGCAGCAGTGACACTCAACTGGATTACCTAACTGTGTTTACAATCTGCTACGTTGATCATCACCGGGGTTGACAGCCCAAGACCTAATGGAAGGAAGGCCGCCATGACTAGCAACGCGTTCGCTTGGGGACAACCTTCACGTCTGCGTCGGCAGACGTTCGTTCCCTCTCGCACCGCTGTCGCGACCCAACGGTGGTACATCGGCGTGACCGCTGCGGCCGTTGTGGTTTCTGCGACCGCCGTGGGCGTCGTCGCCCCCCTCTTTTTCTGATTCACCCCCGCACCCCTCACCGCAAGGAGTCATCATGGGAAAGCTCTTCTACAGCTCGGACCCCCAGGCCATCGAGATCGACGATCGCCTGCTGCAGTACCTGCAGGTCGTTCTGTCCACCAAACTCCGCCGCAACGAGTCCTTCACCATCACGTGGACGGACACAGAGGCCGCGCACACGCGGACGACGCTGTGGGTGCAGCCTGCAATCTCCATGCGCTTTGAGTATGCCAGCGCCGAGCCGCAACGCCTGTCCGGCGGCTACCTCCGCCAGCTCGCTGACCAGGCTGCGATGTCGTCCGGGCTGATGCTGAATGCCGCCACCTGGCAGCAGCAGGAAGATGCTCACCGCGTGCAGCTCGCCGCCGCGGCGTAACGACACCGCATACTCATAACGGCCCGCCCCTCTGGGGTGGGCCGTTTTCCTTCCCTCGCCGACCTCAAGGACTCGCCATGCCATTCCACAGCAAGAACACCCTCGAGCATTGGGTGGCAGAATTCATCGCCGCCCGCGGCGCCGGCGAGGATGTCCGCGTTGCAATCCAAGAAGGCCACGGGGGCCAGGACACCGGGCTTGTCGTCATGCCCCTGGAGAACGCCCCCAACACCGTCTGGATCGAACCGCGCGAAAACGATGAAGACCTCGCGTGGCACGTACTGATTGAACCTTCCACCGAGGCTCTGGATCTGACCAGCTTCGAACTCAACGCCCTCACTCACGAGCTTCAGGTTGCGGCCGAGCTGTGCGCGTTCTTGCAAGAGAAGTCGCTGGGCCACTTCGAGCCCGATATGGAGCCGAAGGCAGAACCGGAGACGGCTGCCACCGAGTAGGCGCTCACTCCCGCACAACGCTGTGGATGCAGCCGGCCACTCGATTCGATTGATCTGCGCCAGCGCCGAGCCGCAGCATCTGTCCGGCTACCTGCGTTAGCTCGCTGATCAGGCTGGGATGTTGAGCTCGGGGCCTGATGCGCACCCGCGCCTGCACCTAGTGGTCAGAGAGATGCGGCGCAATCCCCGTTCCGCTTCCCCTGCGGGATGCCACGATCTCGCCGTCCGGCACGCAAAGGAGCGGCTTATGTTCGGCGCAAGAGGATCCAACGCACCCACGACGTGGAAACACATCGAGAATGACTTCGTGATGGGCGCCTGTGCCCACCAACTGTTCGGATACATCACCCGAAGCCCCAGCGACGAGTGGACCGCCTTCGACAGCGACTCCCGCCCCATCGGACACTTCACCCCTCTCGACGCCGCGAAAACTGCCCTTTGGACTACACACCAACCAACCCACCACAAGCAATGCACATCTCGCATAAACCGCTGGTGGAACCGTCCGAGCAGGCAAGCACCCACACCGGGACTGTCTGAATAACGGTGTGTGGGGTCCGGCCTGATCCGAAAGGAGACGGCCGTGGCTGACACGACCGAGTTGTTGGAAGACGCGATGATCGATCCCGTGACGGGAGAGATCATCGATCA
>NZ_JBFECV010000010.1:0-93028 GCF_041379845.1 Microbacterium sp. BWR-S6Y | reverse complement strand
CAGAAGCCGAACGCCGCGCGGCGCTGCCGGGTTGGTTGCACTTCTACAATCATCACAGGCACCACTCCGCGATCGGAGCCCCGCCCATCCGCAGGATCGACAACAACCTTTCCGGACATCACATCTAGGGCGTCGGCGTCGGGGTGGGGGAGGCCGTCGCGTCGGAGGCGGTGGTGCACACCGATCCGGTCGGCTGCAGATACGACCGGATCAGGGGGCCGAGCGCTTGCGCGACGTCGCCGCTGCTGGCCTCTTCGTAGTCGAGGTAGACCTGCAGCGCCGGCGTCCGGCCGAAGGTCGTGAGGGTGTAGCGGTTCTGCGCGGCTTGCGACTCGTCGACCAGCCAGTCCACGCCGTCGAACGAGCGGCAGGGCAGGGTCGAGGGGCCGGGGGTCTCGAGGCCGCAGGTCATGAGGATCGCGGCGGGGTCGCCCCACGCTCCGGTCGCCTGCGCGTCGGTCCACCGACGTTCCTGTCCCGAGATGGTCTGCGGCAGGCGAGCGACGATGTTCGCGCACGCGGGGTCGTTGGCATCCTTCGCCGGCTCCATCGCGACCGTCGTGCTGCACGCCGCGAGGCCCGGGAGCAGGGCGAGAGCGGTCAGCAGAGCGAGGGGACGACGGGAGCGGGGCACCCCTCCAGGCTAATAGCGTGGAAGGGTGACCGACGCCGACACCAGCCGTGAGACCACCGTGGGAGACCAGTCCGAGGGGCAGATCCTCCGCGGCCTCCTGGACCGCCTTCCGCCCTCGCAGGCTCCGGTCGGTCCGGGCGACGACGCCGCCGTCCTCGCGATGCCCGACGGTCGCGTGGTCGCCACCACCGACACGCTCGTGCACGGTCCGGACTTCCGGCTGGCGTGGTCGGCGCCGTTCGACCTCGGCTTCAAGGCCGCCGCGGTCAACCTCGCCGACGTCGCGGCCATGGGGGCGCGGCCGGTCGCCCTGCTCGTCGCCCTCGCGATGCCCGATGAGACGCCGGTGTCGTTCGTGCGGGCTCTCGCGGACGGTCTCGCGGCCGCGTGCGCGGAGCTCGCCCCCGGCTGCGCGGTCGAGGGCGGCGACCTCACGGTCTCGGACACCCTCACCCTCGCCGTCACCGCCCTCGGCAGCCTCGACGGCCGTGACCCGGTGCGCCGTTCGGGGGCCCGCGCGGGCGACGGGGTCTACGTCATCGGCGAACTCGGTGAGGCCGCGCGGGGACTCGAGGTCCTCTTCCGTCGCTTCACCGACGACGACGGGGCCCCTCTCGCGCTGACCCCGGAGGCCCGCGCGGCCCTCGACCCCGCCGACGCGCGGGCCGTCTCGCGTCAGCTCGCCCCGCGCCCGCCGATCGCGGCGGCCCTGGAGGCCGCGGCATCCGGTGCCACCGCGATGATGGACCTCTCCGACGGACTGGTGCTGGATGCCACGCGCCTGGCCGACGCGTCGGACGTCACGATCGAGATCGACAGCGCCACCCTCGGCGAGGAGCCGGTCCGCGCCCTCGACGGCGGCGAGGACCACGGTTTCCTCGTCACCTTCGCCCCGGATGCCGTCCCCCTCGGCCGCCGCATCGGATCGGTCGTCTCGCGGGCGACCGACGCGGTGCGGGTCGACGGCCGCGCGTGGGAGGGCCCGGGCGGGTGGGATCCCTATCGGGATTGGGACGCGCGCCGCGGCTGAGACCGGGACCCTCTCCGACGGCCGACGGGAGCCGGCGGGCCGAATGGCCGGGGCGTCGCCCCGGGCGCGGTCACGACGCGGGGCGTCCCCACCACATCGTCGTGTCGCCGTAGGCGCGGTCGCGGTCGGCCTCGAGACCCGCCGCGTCCCACGCGGGTGCGGGGGAGCGCTTCGCGCGTTCCACGATGACCGTGGCGTCGGGGCTGAGCCGCGGCGCGAGGGCGACGAGCACCGCCGTGAGCTCGGCCTCGCCGACGTCGTAGGGCGGATCGATGAAGACCAGGTCCCACGTCTGCGCGGATGCCGCGAGGTAGGTCGTGACGTTCGCGCGGTGCACGCGCGCGGGGGCGGAGACGCCCGCCGTGCGCAGTCTCTCGGCGTTCTTGCGGATGAGGGCGGCGGCGGGAGCCGCGAGTTCGACCAGATCGGCCGAGGCGGCGCCGCGGCTGAGGCTCTCGAGTCCCAGCGCGCCGGAACCGGCGTACAGGTCGGCGACGCGGGCGTCGTCGACGAGGCCCGCGGCGTCGAGGGCGCCGAAGAGCGACTCGCGGACGCGGTCGCTCGTGGGGCGCGTGCCCTTCGGGGGGACGTCGAGGACGGTGCCGCCGGCGCGGCCCGAGATGATGCGCGTCACCGCTCCAGCCTAGGGTTCCCGGCTGCGGGGAATCGGTTTCGCCCGGCGCGGGCATGTCGGAGGTCGTCCCTAGACTCGGACCATGCCCGGTTTCTCGCTCGCCTCCCGTCTCGACGGGGCCGTCGGCGGCAAGACGGCGACGGCGTTCGACAAAGCCTTCGGCGTCACGACGGTGGGCGAGCTCCTCGAGCACTATCCCCGGCGCTACGCGCGCCGCGGCGAGCTCACGCCGATCGCGACCCTGCCGCTGGGCGAGCCCGTGACGATCGTCGCCGAGGTGGTCAGCGCGAGCGAACGCCGCATGCAGAACCGCCGCGGATCCCTGCTCGAGGTCGTCATCAGCGACGGCGACGGACGCATGTCGCTCACGTTCTTCAATCAGCCCTGGCGGCTGAAAGACCTGACCCCCGGTCGGCGCGGCATCTTCTCGGGCAAGGTGGGCGAGTACCGCCGCCAGACGCAGCTGACCAACCCCGACTACGAACTCTTCGACGACATCGCCGAGGCGCGCGCCGAGGCCGAGGTCACGGCCAAGCGGCCGATCCCGATCTATCCCGCCACGAGCACCGTGCCCAGCACCCTCGTGCAGAAGACGATCGCCCTCGTGCTCGACGGCCTGGGCGAGATCGACGATCCGCTGCCCGAAGACCTCCGCGCCCGTCGGGGGTTGCTGGGAGCCCGCGCGGCGCTCGAGCGCATCCACCGTCCCGAGAACGACGACGACATCCCGCCCGCGGTCGAGACCCTGCGCATGCAGGAGGCCTTCGTGCTGCAGACCGCCCTCCTCCAGCAGCGCCAGTTCGTGCGGGCGCTGTCGGCGGCGAAGAGGCCCGCCGCGCCCGGGGGGCTGCTCGAACGGTTCGACGCGATCCTGCCGTTCGAACTCACCCCCGACCAGCAGAGCGTGGGTGCGCAGCTCGCCGCCGATCTGGTCGGCGGTTGGCCGATGAACCGGCTCGTCCAGGGCGAGGTGGGATCGGGCAAGACCCTCGTCGCCCTGCGCGCGATGCTGCAGGTCGCCGAGTCGGGCGGGCAGTCCGCCCTCATCGCCCCCACCGAGGTGCTCGCCGGTCAGCACCTCCGCTCGATCGCGCGCATGCTGGGTCCGCAGCTCGCACCCGAGCTCATGCCCACCCTGCTGACCGGGCAGATGCCGGCGGCCGAACGGCGCAAGGCGGCTCTGCGGGTGGCGTCCGGACAGGCGCGCATCGTCGTCGGCACCCACGCGCTGCTCAGCGCCACCACCACTTTCGCCGACCTCGGCTTCGTCGTCGTCGACGAGCAGCACCGCTTCGGCGTCGACCAGCGCGAGGCGCTGCGGTCCAAGGGCGACTCCCCGCACACGCTCGTCCTCACGGCGACGCCGATCCCGCGCACGGTGGCGATGACGGTGTTCGGCGACCTCGACGTCTCGACGATCCGCACCATGCCCGCGGGGCGAGCCGGCATCCAGTCGTTCGTCGCCCCGCTGGCCGAGAAGCCCGGCTGGTTCGCACGGGTGTGGGACCGCGTGGCCGAAGAGGTCGCCCTGGGTCGGCAGGCGTTCGTCGTCTGCCCCGCGATCGACGCCGAGCAGGTGTCCGCCGACGGCAAGAGCGACGAACCCGCTGACGCGCCCGCCGCCGCGAACGGCGAGGGCAACCGCACGCGTTGGGGCGTCGTGCAGGTCGAGGCGCTCTTGTCGAGGCTGCCCTCGTTCGCCGACATCCGCGTGCAGATCCTGCACGGCAAGATGGCCTCCGACGAGAAGGATGCCGTCATGCAGGCCTTCGCGCGCGGCGACATCGACGTGCTCGTCGCCACCACGGTCATCGAGGTCGGCGTCGACGTGCCGAACGCGTCGACGATGGTCATCCTCGAGGCCGACCGGTTCGGCGTCTCGCAGTTGCACCAGCTGCGCGGCCGCGTCGGTCGCGGGGGACTGCCGGGGTTGTGCCTGCTCGTCACCGAGGCGTCTCCGGGCACCTCGGCGCGCTCGCGCGTCGAGGCCGTCGCGGCGACCCTCGACGGGTTCGCCCTGGCCGAGGTCGACCTCGAGCTGCGCGGCGAAGGCGACGTCCTGGGGGGAGCCCAGTCGGGGGCGCGGTCGTCGCTGCGTCTGCTGCGGGTCGTCACCGACGCCGCCCTCATCACCGAGGCGCGGGCCGAGGGCGAGCGCGTGCTCGCCGACGATCCGGCCCTCCAGCGGCATCCGGGTCTCGCCGCCGCCCTCGAACGCCGGGTCGGCGTCGAGGAGCGGGCCGCGCTGGCGAAGTCCTGAGCCTTCCGCCTCGGCGTGACGGCCGCTCGATAGGCTGGCGGCATGGACCCCCGGATCGCCGTCGTCCCCGGCTCGTTCGACCCGCCCACCCTTGGACACCTCGACGTCATCCGGCGCGCGGCCGGTCTGTTCGACCAGCTCCACGTGCTGGTGGTGCACAACCCCGGCAAAGAGGCGATGCTGCCCATCGCCCAGCGTCAGAGCCTGCTCGAGCAGTCGATCCAGGAGGCCGGCGTCGAGGGCGATGTGATCGTCGCGGCGTGGAGCATGGGCCTGCTCGTCGATTACGCGACCGATGTCGGCGCGAAGGTGCTCGTGAAGGGCATCCGCTCGCAGGTCGACGTGGCGTACGAGACCCCGATGGCGATCGTCAACCGCGACCTCGCCCACGTCGAGACGGTGTTCCTGCTGCCCGATCCCTCGCACGCCCTGGTGTCCAGCTCGCTGGTGCGTCAGGTCGCCGGTCTCGGCGGAGACGTGTCGCCGTACGTGCCGCCCGCGGTGGCGCGGTTCCTCGACACCGGCGCGCGCGGACTCTGAGCCTTCCCCTCGCGCGCTGACGCCGGCGCTCGCGCGACGCGTTCCGGCCGCCCGGCCTCCGTCCAGGGGCGCGCGGGTAGCATGTCGACCGTGAGAACCCACCGTCCCGGTCCCTTCCAGCTCCCCGTGCGCGACATCGAGCGCAAGCCGGGTGAGATGCGCGAGCACTCGCTCGACATCCCCGCCCCCGAGAAATGGGGGGAGGGTCTCGTCTCCGTTCCCGAGGGCGAGGTGCTCGAACTCGAGGTGCGCCTGGAGTCCGTGCACGAGGGCATCCTCGTCTCGGGCACCGTCGACACCACCGCCGCCGGGGTGTGCGGGCGCTGCCTCATCGACATCACCGAGCCTGTCGAAGTCGAGTTCCAGGAACTTTTCGCGTATCCTGGGGGAGAAGCGAGTGACTTCGACGTTCAAGACGACCACGTGGATCTTGAAAATCTGGTCCGGGATGCCATTGTCCTGTCGCTTCCGTTCCAGCCGGTGTGTCAGCCGGATTGCCCCGGGCTCGACCCGAACACGGGCGAGAGGCTGACGGAAAGCCCCGGCGAACCGGAGCAGTCGCCCGTCGATTCTCGATGGGCTGCGCTCCAGCAGTACACCTCAGACCACGGCGATGCGCTCCGCGCCGCCCCCAAGACAGAGAAGAGCTAGACATGGCAGGTAACCCCCCGAAGCGGAAGGTCTCCCGCTCCAACACCCGTTCGCGTCGCGCCCAGTGGAAGGCTGAAGCCCCCGCCCTGGTCAAGACCATCGAGAACGGCAAGGTCGTCTACAGCCGCCCCCACCAGGCGAAGGTCGTCACCGACTCGCAGGGTACCGAGCTCTTCCTCGAGTACAAGGGCCGCAAGGTCGCCGACGTCTGATCGGTGATCCGTGACGCGTAACAACGTCGAGCGCTCAGCGCTCACCGAGAAGCTCGGGGTCGACATCGACCCCGAGCTTCTTTCTCTTGCCCTGACGCACCGCTCCTTCGCCTACGAGAACGGCGGCATCGCGCACAACGAGCGCCTCGAGTTCCTCGGTGACTCCGTGCTCGGCCAGGCGGTGACGGTGCGTCTGTTCACGCGGCATCCCGACCTCGACGAGGGAAGCCTCGCCAAGCGGCGTGCCAGCGTCGTCTCCACCGTCGCCCTGGCCGAGGTTGCCCGCACGATCGGCCTCGGGCCGCACGTGCGGCTCGGACGCGGCGAAGTGCTCACCGGCGGCAGCGACAAGGACTCGATCCTCGCCGACACGATGGAGGCGCTCATCGGGGCGACGTTCCTGTCGGCGGGTCCCGACGCCGCGACGGCGATGGTGCTGCGTCTCGTCGAGCCGCTCCTCGCCGACCCCGAACGCTACGGCGCGGCGATGGACCCGAAGACGAGCCTGCAGGAGATCGCGGCGCGACTCGGTCTGCCGGCCCCCGTGTACGCCGTGGACGCCACCGGCCCCGATCACGATCGACGCTTCACGGCGACGGTGACCGTGGGCGATGTCGCGACGACGGGCGAGGGCACGAGCAAGAAGCAGGCCGAGATGGCCGCCGCCCTCACCGCGTGGCGCGAGCTCGACGCGCGTGCCTGAGCTCCCCGAGGTTGAGGTCGTGCGAGCGGGCCTCGAGCCCGCCGTGCGCGGCGCGACGATCGTCTCTGTCGACGTGCGCGACGAGCGCGCCCTCACCCGGCACGCCGGGGGAGCGGCGCACTTCGAGGCGCACCTCACCGGTCGGCGCATCGCGGCGGCCGTCCGGCGCGGCAAGTTCCTGTGGATGCCGGTGTCCGACGACGAGGCGGTCGTCACGCACCTCGGAATGAGCGGGCAGATGCTGCTGCGGGCGCCGGGCTCTCCCGAGGAGCGGCACGAGCGCATCCGCCTCGAGATCGCGCACCCCGAGCACGGCGACCTCTCGGTGGTCTTCGCCGATCAGCGCACCTTCGGCTCCCTCGCGGTCGACGATCTGGTCGACACGCCCGACGGTGCCGCCGGCGGGAGGGGTTCCGCGCTCGCCCGCGTCCCCACCCAGGTGGCCCACATCGCGCGCGATCCGCTGGATCCCGCCTTCGACGCGGGGCGTTTCCGGGCGCGCGTGGCGCGGACCTCGTCGGGCATCAAGCGCGTGCTGCTGGATCAGACCGTCGCCAGCGGCATCGGCAACATCTACGCCGACGAGTCGCTGTGGGCGGCCCGCATCCACCCCGAGACCCCGGGTTCGGCGCTGCCGACCCGGGCCGTGAACCGCTTGCTCGCCGAAGTGCAGGCGGTGCTCGAGAAGGCGCTGGCCGAGGGTGGGACGAGTTTCGACGCGCAGTACGTCAACGTCAACGGGCAGGCGGGGTACTTCGCCCACTCGCTCAACGCCTATGGGCGCACCGGTCAACCGTGCCCGCGGTGCGGTCGACCGATCGTGCGCGTGTCGTTCATGAACCGCTCGAGCCACTTCTGCCCGCACTGCCAGCGTCGGCGCTGACGCGCTCCGCACGCGGAAGCCGCCGGCATCCGTCGCCCCGGGCAGTCCTGCGGCGACGGATGCCGGCGACTCACGCGATCAGTCGAGCACCTTCTTCCAGACGCCCTCGTACGAGATCGGCGCGAAGCCGATGCGTTCGTTGATCGAGAGCATCGGGCGGTTCTCCTCGGCGTTGTACGTCATCACGCGCGGAGACTCCGGGGCGACGTCGTGCCACGCGAGCAGACCCGCGCACTTGACGAGCAGGCCGAGCCGATGACCGCGGTGAGCGGCGACGACGAGGGTGTCCTCCTGGCTCGTTGCGGCGGTGCGGTCCTTGCCGATGACCAGTTCGTTGAAGGCCGCGAGCTCGCCGCTGTCGACGTGCTGGGCCGCGGTGACGATCATGTGGCGTCCCGCGTCGGTGTATCCCGCTTCGTAGCGGCGCACGCGCGCGGCATCCCACACCTCCTCATCGAACTCCAGATCGGCCGACGGCGCGTCGGTGACCATGCGCGACTTCATCCACGCGAACGACTCGACGAACTCGTCGGGGGTCGGCAGCGTCCACTGCACCACGCGGTAGCCGGCTG
Organism: Microbacterium sp. BWR-S6Y; assembly: GCF_041379845.1. Classification (NCBI taxonomy): domain Bacteria; kingdom Bacillati; phylum Actinomycetota; class Actinomycetes; order Micrococcales; family Microbacteriaceae; genus Microbacterium; species Microbacterium sp. BWR-S6Y. Next base: position 84,909 of record NZ_JBFECV010000010.1, on the reverse strand, counting down.
CGGCGGTCTCGGCCTCGGCCAGCAGCGCCTCGAGGTGCGGACGCGATCCGTCGAGCTCGAGCCGGCTCACCCGCACGATCTGTTCGAGCGTGCACCCGGATGCCGTGAGGAAGCGCGCGGCGTGATCCTCGGGGATCGAGCCGAACCCCGTGGGGGCCGCGAGTCGCGGTCCGTCGGCGGCGGGATGCTCCGCCCAGGCCTGCAGGACCGTGCGTCCCTCGGCGCGGGCGACGCGCTCGATCTCGGCGAACGCGGCCCGGCCGATGCCGTGGCCCCACGCGGAGCGCCGGAGTTCGACGAGCCAAAAGCCGGTGCGCGCCCCGTCCTCCTGGGGGAGGTCGAGGCCGACGCGCCCCACGACGTCGCCGTGGAACACGACGATCCACGAGAACCGCTTCATCTCGGGTTTCGGTTGGTACAGCGGGAGCAGTTCGTCGGCCGGCATCGAGGAGTCCTCGTGGCCCGAGATCTCGGCGTAGACGAGGTTGCGCAGACGCACCATCTCGCGGAAGTCCGCGGCATCGGGCGCGTCGAGCGACGAGGGGATGTGGAGGGGGCGCAGCTCGAGGCCGGCGGGGAGGGAGGTCATGAGAATGCTTTCGTGTCGGAGGGGATGGCGGTGGGGTCGACGTCGCGGACGGTCGACCCCACCTCTCAGAACGGCGGGCGGCTGAAGGCCGCGGCGCTCTGCCAGGCCCGCTCGCGCTTGTCGCGCTCGGCCTGGATCTTCTGCGCGCGATACGCGCTGACCGCCTGGTGGTCGAGGGCGCGAGCGCGATCGGCGTGCCGGGTCAGCAGCCAGAGGCCGAGACGCAGGGACAGCCGGTCGAACAAACCCAGCGGGCGGTAGGCGGTCGTGTCGAAGGTGACCGAGGTCGGTGTCGGTGTGGGGGTGGTGGGCGCGGCCGAGGTGTGCTGCGGCGCGCGCGCGAACAACGCGTTCATGCGGAGGCTCCGTGAGAAGAAGACGAGGAAGCGACGCGCCGGACGGGCGCGTGGCGGGACCGTGAACGGTCCGGGCGAGCAGAGGGCTCGCGGGAAGCGGAGACGCCAGGGCGTCTCGACGCGACGGGATTACCCGAGACGGGAGGGCATGCCGACGGCGGAGGTCACTTCGGAGACGGGTGCGGAGAGCACGGGGACGGCGGCGTAGCCGTGGGCGGTGAAGCCGGTCGTGTTGCGAATCATGGAAGGAACCTCCTTTCGACGTCGGTTGCGACCCCCGACGCTAGCGAACGCGTTCAGCGAATGTCAAGCTGTCTTCCAGAAATGACGGTCTGTCGGGCGCGTCTGCGCGGTCGGATCGGCCCGGTTCCGCGGAATTCCGGGGCTGTTCGGATAGCGTGGAGCCCCGGGCCGATCGAGGGAGGGTGACGTGCATCTCAAGAGCGTCACGCTCAAGGGCTTCAAGTCGTTCGCGCAGGCCACGACCTTCGCGCTCGAACCCGGCGTCACCTGCATCGTGGGCCCCAACGGCTCGGGCAAATCCAACGTCGTCGACGCGCTCGCCTGGGTGATGGGGGAGCAGGGCGCGAAGACCCTCCGCGGCGGAAAGATGGAGGACGTCATCTTCGCCGGCACCTCGACGCGCGGCCCCCTCGGCCGCGCCGAAGTGCAGCTGACGATCGACAACGCCGACGGCGCTCTTCCGATCGACTACAGCGAGGTGACGATCAGCCGCACGCTGTTCCGCACCGGCGCGAGCGAGTACGCGATCAACGGCCAGACCTGCCGCCTGCTCGACGTGCAGGAACTCCTCAGCGACTCCGGCCTGGGCCGCGAGATGCACGTCATCATCGGCCAGGGGCGCCTCGACACCGTCCTGCAGGCGACCGCAGAAGACCGACGCGGCTTCATCGAGGAGGCCGCCGGCATCCTCAAGCACCGTCGGCGCAAAGAGAAGACCGCGCGAAAGCTCGAGGCGATGGAGACGAACCTCACGCGCCTGAGCGATCTGGCGGGAGAGCTGCGCCGCCAACTCAAACCCCTCGGCAAACAGGCCGAGATCGCGCGCGAGGCGGCGACGATCGCTGCCGTGGTGCGCGACGCGAAGGCGCGCCTCTACGCCGACGACCTCGTGCGGCTTCGGACCCAGCTGGCCGACGCGGCGCGCGCCGAGAGCGAGCGCCACACCGAGCGACTGGGGCTGCAAGAGCAGTCCGACGGTCTGCGTCAGCGGGTCGAGCGTCTCGAGAACGACCAGCGCTCCGAGGCCGTCGACGGCGCGCGCAGCGTCGCCTTCGCCCTCGAGCAGGTGCAGGAACGCCTCCGCGGGCTCTACACGCTCGCGGGGCAACGACTGACCCTTCTCGCCGACGACGACGACGGAGCGGGGTCCGGCTTCGCCCCGACCGTCTCGCAGCGCACCATCGACGACGTGCGCGCCGAGATCGACGACATCGCGGCCGGTCTCGGCGACGCGCAGGACGCCGCCGCCGACGCGAGTCGTGCCGTCGCGCGCGCCCGGGCCGATCTCGACGCCCTCGACGTCGACATCGCCGCCCAGAGCGCCCTCGTGTCGGAGCACGATCTGAAGATTCAGTCGTTGCGCGGCACGGCCGCGGCCGCGAACTCGGCCCTCGCGGCCGTGCAGGGCGGTCTCGACCGTCAGCAGCGTGCACTGGACGCCGCGCTCGTCCGGCGCGCGGAGGCGGAGCAGGCCCGGGCCGAGCTCGACCCCGACGTGGTCCCCGAGGCGTCGACGGCCGAGCACGCGGCGGCGTACGAGCGGGCGCAGCGCGACGCGAACGAGGTGGAGACCTCGGTGGCCGGACTTCGCGAGCGCTTGCACGCCGCCGAACGCGAGCGCGACGCGCTGTCGGCCCAGACCACGGTCCTCGGCCGCGCCCTCGACGTGCGCAACGCCGCCGCCGACCTCGTCGCCGCGGGTGCGCCGGGCGTGCGCGGCCTCGTCGCCGACGACGTCAAGGTGACCGCGGGATACGAGACCGCGATCGCTGCGGCCCTCGGCTCCCTCGCGGAGGGGCTGCTCGTCGACGCCCCCGACGACGCGATCGCCGCCGCGCGCACGGCCGCGACCTCCGACCTCGGACGCGTCGAGATCGCGATCGCGGGCGTCTCGTCGGACGCGCACCCGCCGGAGCTGGACGCGACCCCCGCGGTCGAGGTGATCACCGCGTCGCCCGGGGTGGTCGGCATCCTGAGTCGGACCGTCATCGTCGACGATCTCGACGCCGCCGCCGCGCTGCGCGACCGCCTCGCCGCGGACGTCACCGTGGTCACGCGCGCCGGCGAGGTGCTCACCGCCCACACGCTGCGCGCCGGGTCCGACTCGGGGCGGTCGCGACTCGAGCTCGCCGCCGAACGCGACGCCGCCGCCGAGCGGCTGGCCGAGATCATCGTCGTCGCCGACTCGCTGCGGGAAGCCCTCGGCGACGCGCAGCGTACGCTGTCGGATGCGCGTCAACGCACCAAAGAGACCCTGTCGACCCTCCGCGCTCACGACGCCGCCCTGGCGAGCCACGCCGAGAAGGTCAACCGGGTGACCGTCCGCCACGAGGCCGCGGTCGCGGAGTGCGAGCGCCTCGCGGCCGGTGTCGCCCAGGCGGAGACGGCCGTGACCGAGGCGGAGGCCGCCGCGCGGCGGGCCGACGAGGCCCTGACCCGCGCACTGGAGGCGCCCCGACCCCTGCTCGACGCCTCGGCGCGGGAGCCGCTCGCCGCGGAGGTCGAGGCCGCGCGCGAGACCGAGATGCGCGCGCGCCTGGACATCGAGACGCTCAAGGAGCGGGTCCGCGCCGGCGAGGCGCGCATCGTGCAGCTCGAGCAGCAGCGGGTGCGCGAACGCGCGGCCGCCGAGGAGGCGGCGCGGCGCGCCGTCATCCGCCGCGCGCAACGCGAGATCGCCGCGGAGGTCGCCGGAGCGCTGCCGGCCCTGCTCGACTCCGTGGACCGCTCCGTCAGTCAGGCGCGCGTCGAGCTCGCGGCCGCCGAGACCGCCCGCGCCGCCGTGACCGAGGAGCTCACGCGTGCGCGCAGCGAGGAAGCCGCCGTGCGCGAGCGGCTTGCGCGGCTCACGGAGAGCGTCCACGGGCTCGAGCTGCAGATGCACGAGAAGAAGCTGCACGTCACGAGCCTGCTGGATCGCGTGCGCTCGGAACTCGCGCTCGATGAAGACATTCTCGTTTCGGAATACGGCCCCGATCAGTTGATTCCGGGAGAGGAGGGCGCGGATCCGGTCGCCTTCGACCGCCCCGGACAGAAGCGCCGCCTGCAAGAGGCGGAGCGCAAACTCGGCCGGCTCGGCCGGGTGAACCCGCTCGCCCTCGAGGAGTTCGCCGCCCTCGAGCAGCGCCACGCCTTCTTGAGGGAACAGCTCTCCGACCTCCAGCAGACCCGCGCCGACCTGCAGACGATCATCGCCGACCTCGACGAGAGGATGCAGACGATCTTCGTCGCCGCCTTCGAGGACACCCGCGCGGCCTTCACCGAGATCTTCCCGATCCTCTTCCCCGGCGGGTCGGGCAGCATCTCGCTGACCGAACCGGACTCCCCGCTGACGACGGGGATCGAGGTCGCCGTGCGACCCGTCGGCAAGAAGATCGAGCGCCTCTCGCTGCTCTCGGGCGGAGAGCGGTCGCTGGCCGCGGTGGCGTTCCTCACCTCGATCTTCACGGCGCGCCCGAGCCCGTTCTACATCCTCGACGAGGTCGAGGCGGCGCTCGACGACGCGAACCTCGGCCGCCTGCTCGGCGTCTTCGAGAAACTCCGCGCGAGCAGCCAGCTCATCGTGATCACGCACCAGAAGCGCACGATGGAGATCGCCGACGCCCTCTACGGCGTCTCGATGCGACAGGACGGCGTGTCCGCCGTCGTCGGGCAGCGGGTCGGCGACCGCGCCGCCGCCCGGGGCGAGGCCGCCCCCGTAAGCTGAAGCAATGGCTGAGAACTCCTGGTCGCTGGGCCGCGCGCTGCGCGGGTTGTTCGTCAAACCCACCATCGACGAGACGACCTGGGACGACCTCGAGACCGCCCTGCTCACGGCCGACTTCGGCCCCGACGTCACCGAGCGTCTGATCGACGAGTTGCGCGAGAAGGTCGAGCGCTACCGCACCACCGACCCGCGCGACCTCCAGCGCATGCTGCGCGAGACGCTTGAGGAGCACTTCGCGAAGTTCGACACGACCCTGCGCCTCACCGAGCGTCCCGCCGTCGTCCTCGTCGTGGGCGTGAACGGCGTCGGGAAGACCACGACGATCGGCAAGTTCGCGAAGTTCCTGCAGCGCTACGGCCGGTCCGTCGTCGTGGGCGCCGCCGACACCTTCCGCGCCGCCGCGGTCGACCAGCTGGCGACCTGGGCCGAACGCGGGGGAGCGACGATCGTCCGTCCGCAGCACGAGGGCCAGGACCCGGCATCCGTCGCGTTCCAGACCGTCGCGCACGCGAAGGAGACCGCGACGGAGATCGTGCTGATCGACACCGCCGGCCGCCTGCACACCAAGGGCGGCCTGATGGACGAGCTCGGCAAGATCAAGCGCGTGGTCGAGAAGCAGGCGCCGATCAGCGAGGTGCTGCTCGTCCTCGACGCCACGACCGGCCAGAACGGGCTGATGCAGGCGCAGGCCTTCCTCGACAGTGCGGGGGTCACCGGCCTCGTGCTGACCAAGCTCGACGGCTCGGCCAAGGGCGGCTTCGTGCTGGCGGTGCAGGAGCGCACCGGCATCCCGGTGAAGCTGCTGGGGCAGGGCGAGGGCATCGGCGATCTCACCGGATTCACCCCGCACGTCTTCGCCGCGTCGCTGGTGGACTGAGCGCATAGCGCACCGCAGGCCCGTGGCGGGTCTTCTTCCCGAAGGCCGCGGGTGATGCTTACATGGGACTCATGGCGATCGAGCACGATTTCTTCGGACTCCTCGAGTCGGGCCCCGACGGGTCGATCTTCTGGAGCGAGAACGTCGAGTTCGGCGACCAGAGCGTCACCGTCGACCTGACCGCACCCGACCAGGACGACGTCTCGGTCGAGGCGCTCGACGTGGCGGCATCCCTCATCTCCTCGCTCGAGGCGATCGATCTGGCCGCGCGCAATGCGATGGTCAACGAGCTCGACTCGCGCACGAGCGAGGTGACCGAGTACATCCTGCAGCAGCAGGCGACCCTGGGCGAAGAGCTCGACGACCTGCTCATCGACGCCTCGGGTGACACCCACATCGACGTCATCAAGGCGCTGCAGCTGATGAGCATGACCATCCTCGCCGACGAGCACGGGGGCGCCGACCCGTTCGCGGTGCTCGAGTACGCGCTCGACCCCGACGCGACCGACGACGTGCTGCTGGTCAACCTCGCCTCGGACGGGCGGGTGCAGTCGGTCACCAGCGCCGAGTGAGTCGGGCGGTTCGTCCCCGCGATGCCGGCGTTCGTCTTGTCGGTTCCCGGATGCCGCGAGGCCCGTCGTCAGCGGACCCCACGGCATCCGTCGGTCAGACCGCCTGAGCGAAACCGGCGTCGGCGGCGGCGATGTCCTTCGCGAGGTGCGCCAGGTGCGGCGGGATCTCGCGGCCCTTCGACATCATCGACTGCGCCCACAGGCGACCCGCGCGGTACGACGAGCGCACCAGCGGACCCGCGAGCACCCCGAGGAAGCCGATGCGCTCCGCCTCTTCTTTGAACTCGACGAACTCGGCGGGCTTGACCCAGCGCTGCACGGGGAGGTGCCGCGGGGTGGGCCGCAGGTACTGCGTGATCGTGATGATGTCGGTGCCCGCGTCGTGCAGATCGCGCAGCGCCTGCACGACCTCCTCGGGCTCCTCGCCCATCCCGAGGATGAGGTTCGACTTCGTGATGAGGCCGGCGTCGCGGGCCGCGCTCAGCACGCCGAGCGAGCGCTCGTAGCGGAACGCCGGTCGGATGCGCTTGAAGATGCGCGGAACCGTCTCGACGTTGTGGGCGAAGACCTCGGGGCGCGACGAGAAGACCTCGTCGAGGTGCGCGGGGTTGCCGGAGAAGTCGGTGGCGAGGATCTCCACGCCGGTGCCGGGGTTCTCGGCGTGAATTCGCCGCACGGTCTCGGCGTGCAGCCACGCGCCCTCGTCGGGCAGGTCGTCGCGCGCGACACCCGTGACCGTGGCGTAGCGCAGCTGCATCCGGGTGACGCTCTCCGCGACGCGCCGGGGCTCGTCGCGGTCGTAGTCGGCGGGCTTGCCGGTGTCGATCTGGCAGAAGTCGCACCGGCGCGTGCACTGCGACCCGCCGATGAGGAAGGTCGCCTCGCGGTCCTCCCAGCACTCGAAGATGTTCGGGCAGCCGGCCTCCTGGCAGACCGTGTGCAGCTCCTCGGTCTTCACCAGGTTCTGCAGGGCGGTGTACTCCGGCCCCATGCGCGCCTTCGTCTTGATCCACTCGGGCTTGCGCTCGATGGGGGTCTCGGCATTGCGCACCTCGAGGCGCAGCAGCTTGCGCCCGTTGGGGGCGGTGGATGCCGCGGGGCCCGTGCCGCAGGCGCTCACGCGGCGACCGCCGCGTACTCGGCGCGGAACACGCGCTCGATCGACCCGACGATGTCGCGGGGGGTGACGTCGGCGCCGACGATCTCGCTGACGGTGGTCACCCCGGCATCCGAGATGCCGCACGGCACGATGTGGCGGAACCCCGCGAGGGTGTTGTCGCAGTTGACGGCGAAGCCGTGCATGGTCACTCCTTTTTCGACGCGGACTCCGATTGCCGCGACCTTGTCGACGCCGAGGGGGCGTCGGACCCAGACTCCGCTGCGGCCCTCGACGCGGAAGCCGTCGACGCCGTGCGCCGACAGGGCGTCGATGAGCAGGCCCTCCAGGCGCCGCACGTGGGCCACCACGTCGATGGGCTCGGGAAGGCGCACGATCGGATAACCGACCAGCTGTCCCGGACCGTGCCAGGTGATCTTGCCGCCGCGATCGACGTCGATCACGGGTGTGCCGTCATCGGGCCGCTCGTGCGCCTCGGTGCGCTTGCCGGCCGTGTAGACGGCCTCGTGCTCCAGCAGAAGCAGGGTGTCGCCGCGCTCGCGCGCCACGACGTCGGCGTGCACGCGGCGCTGGTGGGCCCAGCCGTCGAGGTAGGGCACGTAGTGCGGGGCGAGGCCCGCGTGCTGGATGTCGATCATCGACAGCTCCCGCCTTGTTGGATTGCGTCCAAGAATACATGGGGCCGTGCGATCTAGGCTGAGGGCGTGACCTCCGAGCCTCGCAGCGGCCGCCCGCGCGCCTCCTCGCGCGAGGTGCTGTCGGAAGCCGCCACCGAGCTGTTCCTCGAGCAGGGCTACGACGCCACCAGCGTGTCGGACATCACCCGACGCGCCGGAGTGAGCCGGTCGAGCTTCTTCAACTACTTCTCCGCCAAGAGCGACGTGCTGTGGTCGGGTTTCGACCAGCAGGCGGATGCCGGGATCACGCTCCTGCGCGAGGGGATACCGGTCGCCGACGCGCTGACGGCGATCGGCCGGGGCCTCGCCCCCGACGCGTTGGCCCTCGCGATCACCCACGCGGACGCGATGGGCATCGCCGTCGAACTCGACCGTGACCGCGCCGTGCGGCAGTTCCGGCTGCAGCGCGAGATCGCCTCGCGGCTCGCGCACGACGGGATGCCGGAGCTCGCCGCTCAGGTGCGCGGGGGTGCGCTCTCGGCTGCCGTCCTGGCCGCCGTCTGGGCGTGGGCGGACCGCACGGCATCGGGGCGCCCGCTCGTCGAGCTGCTCGAAACCGCGATCGCCCTGACGTGAACGGGGGCCGGCGCCGCGGCATCCGCGATTCGGGAGACCGCGGTCGACGCGTGACCTCAGCGATCCGGCCGCCCTCCGTCGCGTCGGGCCTCTCTCGTGCTGAGCTCGTGCAGCTTGCTGGAGTCCTGACGCAACGCACTCGCGCGCCGCGGGGACACGACCTCCGCGATTCGCGCAACCTCCGTGACAGCGGGCGGCTTCGGGCTGAGTTCGCGCAGATCGCTGAGGTCGCGCCACCGGGCCCGTCCCCGGTGAGGGCGGCGAATGCGCCCCGGCCCGCGTAAACTCGACTCATCATGGCGACTTTCGGCACCCTCTCCGACCGGCTCACAGAGACCTTCCGCAACCTCCGGAAGAAGGGCCAGCTCACGCCCGCCGACGTCGACGGGACGGTGCGCGAGATCCGTCGTGCCCTCCTCGACGCCGACGTGGCCCTGCCCGTCGTCAAGGAGTTCACCGCCGCCGTCCGCGAACGCGCGCTCGGCGACGAGGTCAACCGCGCGCTGAACCCGGCGCAGCAGGTCGTGCAGATCGTCAACGACGAGCTCATCGGCATCCTCGGCGGGCAGCAGCGCCGCCTGCAGTTCGCCAAGAACCCGCCGACGGTCATCATGCTCGCCGGCCTCCAGGGCTCGGGAAAGACCACCTTCGCCGGCAAGCTCGCGAAGATGCTCGAGAAGGACGGCCACACCCCGCTCCTCGTCGCGTGCGACCTGCAGCGCCCCAACGCCGTCAACCAGCTCCAGGTCGTCGCCGAGCGCGCCGGGGCCGCGATCTACGCGCCCGAGCCGGGCAACGGCGTCGGCGACCCCGTGAAGGTCGCCCGCGACGGTGTCGCGTACGCCACGCGTCAGCAGCACGACATCGTCATCATCGACACCGCCGGTCGCCTCGGCGTCGACGCCGAGCTGATGAAGCAGGCCGCCGACATCCGCAAGGCGACCCAGCCCGACGAGGTGCTCTTCGTCATCGACGCCATGATCGGCCAGGATGCCGTCAACACGGCGAAGGCGTTCCAGGACGGCGTCGACTTCACCGGTGTCGTGCTGTCGAAGCTCGACGGCGACGCCCGCGGTGGCGCCGCGCTGTCGGTCGCCTCGGTCACCGGTCGCCCCATCATCTTCGCGTCGACCGGTGAGGGACTCGACGACGTCGAGCCGTTCCACCCCGACCGCATGGCATCCCGCATCCTCGACCTCGGTGACATCCTCACCCTCATCGAGCAGGCGCAGCAGGCCTTCGACGAAGCCGAGGCGATGAAGGTCGCCGAGAAGCTCGCGACGGAGACCTTCACGCTCGAGGACTTCCTCGAGCAGATGCAGCAGATGAAGAAGATGGGCTCCATGAAGAAGATGCTCGGGATGCTCCCGGGCATGGGGAACATGAAGCAGCAGCTCGAGGACTTCGACGAGCGCGAGATCGACCGCACCGAGGCCATCATCCGCTCGATGACGCTGGCCGAGCGTCGCAACCCCAAGATCCTCAACGGCTCGCGCCGCCTGCGCATCGCGCGCGGTTCGGGCATGACCGTCACCGACGTCAACCAGCTCGTGCAGCGCTTCGACCAGGCCGCCAAGATGATGAAGACCGTCGCGCGCGGGGGAGTGCCCAACATCCCCGGCATGGGTCCCGTCGGCGGCAAGCCCGGTGCATCGAGCAAGCGCGGCAAGCAGCAGAAGGCGAAGGGATCGCGCTCCGGCAACCCCGCCAAGCGCGCCGCCGAGAACGCCGGCATCGCGGCATCCGCCCCCGCCACAGGTTCGGGCTTCGGCCTGGGCGGAGCGAAGGCGCCGAGCGAGGCCGACCTCGCCGAGCTTCAGAAGATGCTCGGCCGCGGCTGACCGCCGCCGGCGTCCTAGGGCAGGACGTCGGCGTCCTGCAGGGCCGACATGACGGTCTGCTCGATCGCGCGCTGACCACGGGCGGTGGGATGGACGTCGTCCTCCTGCATCCATTCGGGGTGGCCGCGCAGCGGCTGTCCGACGTCGAGGAACGTTCCGCCCACCGACTCCACGGCGTCACGCAGGGCGTCGGAGGTGACGGCGGTGTCGTCCGGCACCTCGTCCTCGTCGTTCCAGATGGTGCTGAGGCCCACGATGCGCGCCTCGGGAGCCGCGTCGTGCAGCTCGGTCACGGTGTCGGAGGTGTCGGCGCGGATCTCGTCGGCATCCTCCCAGAAGTCGTTGCTCGAGGACTCCACGATCAGCAGCTGCGGCTGAAGGGCGGCGACCGCCGGCACGAAACCGGCGTAGGTCGTGCCGCAGTCGCCCTGCACGACGAAACCCATGCCGGGGCACGCGAGGTTGGTCATCGTGACGGTGTCGCGACCGGCCAGGAGCACCGGCCACGCCTCGGCGGGGTCGAGGCCGAAGCCCGACATGAGCGAATCGCCGAGGGCGACGGTGCGCACGGGCGCGGGCGCCGACGCCGGGGCACCCGTGACCGTCGCGGTCGGGTGCGGTGTCGGCAGCTCGGCGGCGCCGAACGACGGCGCGGGCGCGGCGTCGACCGGTTCGGCCGCGCAGCCCGCGAGAAGCGTCACCGCTCCCGTGCACAGGGCCAGCAGCGAGATCGCCCACGCGCGGCGTCCGGAGGTCATGACGCGATCCTAAGAGGACGCGCCTATGAGCGAGCGCGGAGACTGCCCTTTAGACGCGCAGGGCGGCGAGGTGCTCCCGCAGTGTGGGGCCGCCGCGGAACTCGCGGATGAGGTGGTGGACGACCTCGCGGAGGTCTCCGTCGGCCGCCTCGGCGACGGCGATCTGCCGCGCCGAACTGCCGCCGGTGGCGAGGATCGTCTCGAGGCTCGCGAATTCGCGCGCGCACTTGAGCTCGAGCGCGACGTCGGCGAGCTCCTCCATCGTCTCGCGCAGGTGCTCCACGACCGGTCGCTGCGTGCCCTCCCGGTCGACGATCACCCGCGCGTCCAAACCGTAGCGGGCGGCGCGCCACTTGTTCTCGCGCGCGTACCAGGGCGGGATGCCGGGCAGTTCGCGTCCCTCGTCGAGGAGGCGCGAGAAGTGCTCCACGAGGGTCTGCGCCAGGGCGGCGACCGCCGCGAGTTCGGGCAGCGTCGACATGCCGTCGCACGCGCGGATCTCGACCGTGCCCCACCTGGGCGCCGGTCGGATGTCCCAGCGCACCTCGCTGGCATCCGCCATGACGCCCGTGCGCACCATGTCGTCGAGGTAGCCCTCGAAGTCGTCCCACGTCTGCAGCTGCCAGGGGAGGCCCGCGGTCGGCAGCTGCTGGAAGACCAGGGCGCGGTTGGAGGCGTAGCCCGTGCGCTCCCCGGCCCAGAAGGGGCTGGATGCCGAGAGCGCCTGCAGGTGGGGGAGGAAGACGGTCAGGGCGTTGACGATCGGGACGACCTTGTCGACGTCGTCGACGCCGATGTGCACGTGGATGCCCCAGATCATCATGTTGCGTCCCCACCACTGCGTGCGCTCGATGAGGGTGTGGTAGCGCGTCTTGTCGGTGACCTGCTGATCGAACCACTGCGCGAAGGGGTGGCTGCCCGCGCACAGCAGCTCGACGCCGCGGGGCTCCGTCTCTTCGCGGAGGGCGCAGATGGCGTCGCCGATGTCGTCGACCGCCTCGGCGACGGTGTGACCGACCCCGCTGGTCACCTCGACGGTGTTGGTGAGAAGTTCCCCGGTGACCGTGAACCGCTCGAGGGCCGACTTCTCCTCGAGCTCGTCGAGGATCTCGGGAGCGCGGGGGACGAGGTCGCCGGTCTCGCGGTCGGCGAGCATGAGCTCCCACTCCAGACCCACGGACGAACGCGTCGATGCAGCGAACGGCAGCCTCATGCGGTCAGTCTGACACGGGGTCCCGACCCGCGGACCGTCCGCTACCCTCCGTGTCGCGGCGTGTCGCCTGTCACCGCGGGGTCCGAGCGTCTGGCAGAATAGAGGGCTGGACCCGCTACTCGACCCTCTATCCAGTATCGGTCCACCCTTTTGAGCTTCCGCCGGGTGTGCACCCCACTCTCCAGGCGTTCGGTTCGTTCGTTTTCATCATTTGGAGTCATCGTGGCTGTCAAGATCCGTCTCAAGCGCCTCGGAAAGATCCGCGCGCCCTACTACCGCATCGTCGTCGCCGACTCGCGCACCAAGCGCGACGGTCGCGTCATCGAGGAGATCGGCAAGTACCACCCGACCGAGGAGCCCTCGTTCATCGAGGTCGACTCGGAGCGCGCGCAGTACTGGCTGTCGGTTGGCGCCCAGCCCACCGAGCAGGTCGCCGCCATCCTCAAGCTCACGGGCGACTGGGGCAAGTTCAAGGGCGACAAGGACGCGAAGTCCACCGTCAAGGTCCGCGAAGAGAAGGCCGCCTACGAGGCCGACTCGTCGAAGAAGTCGGTCATCAAGCCGAAGGCCGAGAAGAAGGCCGACGCTCCCGCCGAGGCGCCCGCTGAGGACGCCGCCGAGACCTCGGCCGAGTAATCCCCGTGCTTTCCGCCGCGCTCGAACACGTCGTCAAGGGGATCGTCGATCACCCGGATGCCGTGACCATCCGTTCCAGCTCCTCGCCCCGCGGCGACGTGCTGGAGGTTCGCGTGCACCCCGATGACCGGGGCCGCGTGATCGGGCGCGGCGGACGCACCGCCAAAGCACTGCGTACGGTGGTGTCGGCTCTCGCCGACGGCCGCCGTGTGCGCGTCGACGTCGCCGACGACTGATGGCGACCGGCGACACCGCGGGCGCCCAGCCCGCCAAGACCCAGCTCCGCGTCGGGCGTCTCGTCAAGGCGCACGGGCTCAAGGGAGCCTTCAAGCTCGAGCTCTACACCGACGACCCCGACGGGCGCTTCACGCCCGGGAGCACCTTCACCCTGCAGGTTCCGGAATCCTCGCCGTGGCACGGCCGCGAGCTGACGGTCCGCGAGTTCCGCTGGATGAACTCCCACCCGGTGGCGTTCTTCGAGGGCGTCGACGACCGCACGGCCGCCGAAGAGCTCGTGAAGGCGATCCTCTGGATCGACCAGGACACCGACGACGCGCCCGCCGAAGACGACGCGTGGTACGACCACCAGCTCGTCGGCCTCGACGTCGTGCGCGAGGGAGCGGTCATCGGCCGTGTCACGCGGGTCGACCACTTCCCGGCGCAGGATCTGCTCATCGTCACCCCGTCGGGCGACGACCGCGAGGTGCTCGTGCCGTTCGTCAGCGCGATCGTGCCCGAGGTCGACATCGCCGGGGGCCGCGTCGTCGTGACGCCGCCCGCGGGCCTGTTCGAAGAGCTGCCGCCCGAGGCCGACGACGAACCCGCCCCGACCGAGGTCGAGACGCCGCAAGACGACGCAGCCGCTGACGCCGCCGCCGACCGCGAGGACTGACGTGCGCATCGACGTCGTGTCGATCTTCCCGACCATCTTCGACGCGCTTGAGGTCTCGCTGCTCGGAAAGGCCCGGCAGACCGGCCTTCTCGACGTGCGCGTGCACGATCTTCGCGACTTCACGCACGACCGCCACCGCACGGTCGACGACACGCCCTACGGGGGCGGCGCCGGAATGGTGATGAAGCCGGAGCCCTGGGGCGAGGCGCTCGACATGATCGTCGGCGACGCCGCCCCGCGGCCCGTCATCGTCTTCCCCTCGCCCGCGGGGGAGCGCTTCACGCAGTCGATCGCCCGCGAGCTCTCGACGGCCCCGCATCTCGTGTTCGGCTGCGGTCGCTACGAGGGGATCGACGAGCGCGTCTTCGACTACGCCGCGGAGCACGGCGACGTGCGCCTGCTCTCTCTCGGCGACTACGTGCTCAACGGCGGGGAGGTCGCCGTGATGGCGATGGTCGAGGCGATCGGCCGCCTCGTCCCCGGCGTCGTCGGCAACCCCGAGAGTCTCGTCGAGGAGTCCCACGAGGACGGCCTGCTCGAGTACCCCTCGTACACCAAGCCCTCGGTCTGGCGCGATCGCGAGGTCCCGCCGGTGCTGCTCAGCGGCAACCACGGCGCCGTCGCGTCCTGGAGACGCGAGCAGCAGCTCGAGCGCACGCGCGTACGCCGTCCCGACCTCCTCGCCGACTGAGTCCGCTCGGTACGGCGGGCTGGGGCCGGCCTTCCGGTGGCATGGGGCGCGCGAATCCGGGGCGTTCCCGGACGGAGCGTCGCCGCCGAGCGGCCGGAGACGACGGATGCCGCGACCTCGGGGCCGCGGCATCCGGATGCCGGCGTCAGTCGACGCCGAGGAACGAACGGTCGGTGAGGACGATCGGGCCGTCTGCGGTGATCGCCACCGTGTGCTCGGAGTGCGCCCCGCGCGAGCCGTCGGCGCTGCGGAGGGTCCAGCCGTCGGGGTCGGTGACGAGCTCGTCGGTGGTCTGCAGGAACCACGGCTCCAGGGCGACCACCAGGCCCGCGCGCAGCGGGTAGCCGCGTCCGGCCTTGCCGTCGTTGGCGACGTGCGGGTCGCCATGCATGGTGCGACCCACGCCGTGTCCGCCGAAGTCGGTGTTGATGCTCAGCCCCTCCGCGCGCGCGACGGCGGCGACGGCGGCCGAGATGTCGCCGATCTTGTGCCCGACCGTCGCGGCGTCGATCGCGGCCGCGAGGGCGCGCTCGGTGGTGTCGATGAGGGCCAGGTCTTCGTCGCGAGGCGTTCCGACGACGAAGGAGACGGCGGAATCGGCGACCCAGCCGTCGACGGAGGCCGCGAAGTCGAGCGAGACGAGGTCGCCGTCGCGCAGCGCGTAGTCGTGGGGGAGTCCGTGCAGGACGGCGTCATTGATCGAGGTGCACAGCACCTTGCCGAAGGGGCTCGCACCGAAGGAGGGGTGGTAGTCGATGTAGCACGACTCGGCCCCGGCCGCGCGGATCATGTCGTGCGCGCGACGGTCGAGGTGCAGGAGGTTCGTGCCCACCTTCGTCTCGTCGCGCAGCGTGGCGAGAACCTCCGCCACGAAGCGGCCCGCGGGGCGCATCGCGTCGATCTCGGCCGGCGTACGCAGTTCGATCATGGTGGTTCCCTTTCGTCGAACTCCCATTCTCTCCGATCGATGTCGACGTGCACGCGGATGCGGATGCGAATGCGGATGCAGACGGGCCCGCGCCATCGGATCCTCAAAGGCGCCGCACATGCTCGACGCCTAGCATCGGCTCATGGTGCTGCGTCGACTGTTCTTCCGCTGGTTGTTCCCGGCCGCCTTCGTGTTGCCGCTGTGGCTCTTCGTGGGCTGGATCGTGTTCTCCGGCGGCAGCGGCTGGGCCCTGCTCTGGCTGATCGTCGCCGTGCCCGCGGTGTTCGTGTCGCAGCTGCTCCTGACGCTGCTCATCCGTGCGCGGGCGAGCGTCCGCGAGAGCCGGGCGGTGTCGTGGCGCGATCTGGGCGGCCTCGGCCTCTGGCACGTCGTGATCTTCGCGCTCGGGCTGTTCGACTCGCGCGTGTTCTTCCCTCTGCTCGTGCTGTCGGTCGTCGGCGCTCTCGTGCTCTTCTGGTCGTCGCTCGCGCAGGTGTGGAACGAGGCGCGCGGCGCGGTGACGGTTCTGCACGCCACGGACGGCACCGCGTACATCCCGCCGGCCCCGGAGCGCCCCCAGCCCCGCGTGGAGGGCGACGTGATCGTGGTGTCGGAGACGCGTCGGCCGGACTGAGCCCGGAGAGCCGGGACTTCGGACGGGACGTTTTGGCGGCCGCGCCCCGACGTGGCAGAATAACCCTTTGTGCCCTGACCGGCTCTGCCTCAGGGGAGTCCGCCGCATCCCGCGGCCTCGGGCACGCCTTACCTTTTCCCTTTTATCGTGCGATCGACCTGTGGCGGTCGCAGGAAGTGACGATCATGCAGATCCTCGACTCCGTCGACGCGGCTTCGCTGCGCTCCGACATCCCCGCCTTCGGCCCCGGCGACACCGTCAAGGTGCACGTCAACATCACCGAGGGAAACCGCTCGCGTATCCAGGTGTTCCAGGGCGTCGTCATCGGCCGCTCGGGCGACGGCGTGCGCGAGACCTTCTGCGTCCGCAAGGTCAGCTTCCAGGTCGGCGTCGAGCGCACCTTCCCGGTCCACAGCCCCGTGATCGACCACATCGAGGTCGTCACGCGCGGTGACGTGCGTCGCGCCAAGCTGTACTACCTGCGCAACCTGCGCGGCAAGAAGGCCAAGATCAAGGAGAAGCGCGACCGCTGAGTCGACTCTCTTCGAACGCCCCGTGGATTTCACCACGGGGCGTTCGGCGTTTTCGCGGCGACGTGGTCACGGGCCGGTGGCCGGGTGTGCGACCCTTGTTGCTGCGGTTCTCCGGTGTGCGGGGACCCGGTGAAGGAAACATGAGCGACCAGACCGCCTCGACCCCGGATGCCACCTCCTCGGCATCCCGTTCCACCGTCCGCCGCCGGGGCTGGGGGGCGTTCCTGCGCGACCTGCTGGTGATCGTCGTGATCGCGCTGCTGGTGTCGTTCCTGGTCAAGACCTTCGTCGTGCGCTCGTTCTACATCCCGTCGGCGTCGATGGAGAACACGCTGATGATCAAGGACCGCATCCTCGTCGACGAGCTGACCCCGCGGTTCGGCGAGTACTCCCGGGGCGAC
Organism: Microbacterium sp. BWR-S6Y; assembly: GCF_041379845.1. Taxonomy (NCBI): domain Bacteria; kingdom Bacillati; phylum Actinomycetota; class Actinomycetes; order Micrococcales; family Microbacteriaceae; genus Microbacterium; species Microbacterium sp. BWR-S6Y. The sequence continues at coordinate 67,669 of NZ_JBFECV010000010.1, read as the reverse complement.
GTCGTGGTCTTCCGCGATCCGGGCGGATGGCTCGACAACACGCCGACCCCGCAGCGGTCGCCCGTCGTCGAGGGAGTCGACTGGGTGCTCTCGCTGTTCGGCCTCTCCGCGCCCGACAGTGACGACCACCTCATCAAGCGCGTGATCGGCACGGCCGGCGACCACGTGGTGTGCTGCAACGCCCTGGGGCAGACGACCGTCAACGGCGTCCCGCTCGACGAGAGCTACGTGCGCCTCGCGCCGGGAGCGACGGCCCCCGAACCCGTCCCGTACGACGTGACCGTGCCCGAGGGGTCGCTGTGGGTCCTGGGTGACAACCGCAACTCCTCGCGCGACTCGCGCTTCAACCAGGCGCAGCCGGGGCAGGGCTTCGTCCCCGTGGACAACGTCGTCGGACGTGCCTTCCTGATCACCTGGCCGTTCGACCGCTTCGGCCTCATCGACTTCCACCACGAGGTGTTCGCGGGGGTGCCCGCGCCGGGGGCCCCGTGATCGAGCCCACCCTGACCCTGGAGCGTCGGCTGCTCAAGCAGCACTCCCTCGTCATCGCCTGCGACGAGGTCGGACGCGGCGCCCTCGCCGGCCCCGTCGCCGTGGGGGCGGTCGTGCTCGACGCGGCGCGCTCGCGCAAGCGCGTGCCGGCCGGCCTGCGGGACTCGAAGCTCGTGCCCGAGGCGCGTCGCCCCGAACTCGCCGCGCGGGCGGCGGCGTTCGTGCAGCACAGCGCCGTGGGCTGGGCCAGTTCGGTCGAGATCGACGAGATCGGCATCATCCGGGCGCTGGGTCTCGCCGCCGTCCGGGCGATCGCCGACCTCCGCGCGCACGGCGTCGTCGCCGAGGACGCCCTCGTCATCCTGGACGGCAACCACGACTACATCACCCCGGCGGGCGAGCCTCAGCTGACGGTGACGCCCATCGTCAAGGCCGACCGCGACTGCGCGAGTGCGGCCGCGGCATCCGTCATCGCCAAGGTCGCGCGCGACACCCTGATGACGGGACTGCACGACGATCTGCCCGCCTACGGCTGGGCGCGCAACAAGGGCTACGCGAGCCTCGATCATCGCTCGGCGATCACGGAGCACGGGATGAGCGTGCACCACCGGCACTCGTGGGCGATCGCCGCGGCCCCGACACTGTTCTGACCTCCCCGCACGGCGGACGCGCCCGGGGGAGGGCCCGTGCGGCTCGCTCCGCGTCACCCGCCTAGGATGGGAGGACCATGGATGACGACGTCTTCGAGGACTACGACCGCGAACTCGAACTGGCCCTGTACCGCGAGTACCGCGATGTCGTGCGCCAATTCACCTACGTGATCGAGACCGAGCGTCGGTTCTACCTCGCGAACGACGTGAACGTCGTGCGCCGCGACACCGAGCACGACTTCTACTTCGAGATCTCGATGACCGACGTGTGGGTGTGGGACATCTATCGCGCCGACCGCTTCGTGAAGTCGGTGCGGGTGCTGACGTTCAAGGACGTCAACGTCGAAGAGCTCTCGCGCCACGACTTCCAGCTGCCCGACGAGCTCTCGCTCGACAACTGACGACTCCTCCCCACCCCTCGTCCTTGTCGTTTCGTCCACGGATGAGCGGATCCGTCCCCGCGCGCGGATGAGCAGGATGCCACGCTCTCGGGCATGGCAGCGAAAGACGACCTCGGCAGAGCCGGAGAAGACCGCGCCGTCGCGTATCTGATCGACGACGGCTACCGCATCCTCGCGCGCAACTGGCGGTGCCCCCAGGGCGAGATCGACATCGTCGCGGAGCGCGCGGACAGCCTCGTCGTGGTCGAGGTGAAGACCCGTCGGAGCGAGGACTACGGTCATCCCTTCGAGGCCGTGGACCGACGCAAGGCGGAGCGTCTGTGGCGCCTGTCGATGGCCTGGATCGCGCAGCATCCGGAGCACGCGCAGGGCAGGCGACTCCGTGTCGACGTGATCGGCCTGGTGGGCGACGACCCCGCCGCGGCGCGTCTCGAACACCTCGAGGACGCCCTGTGACCGTCGCGCGGACGTGGGCCGTCGCCTTGACGGGGCTTCGCGGCGATCTCGTCGAGGTGGAGGCCGACGTCTCGTCGCAGACGCCGGAGTTCGCGATCATCGGTCTCGCCGACAAGGCCCTGGGCGAGGCGGGCCGGCGCGTGCGCAACGCCTGCGCGAACCGCGGACTCGATCTCCCCAAGCGACGCATCACCGTGAATCTCTCGCCCGCGAGCCTGCCCAAGCGCGGGTCGGGGTTCGACGTGGCGATCGCCGTCGCCGCCCTCGCCACGTCGGTGCGGATGGATGCCGCGAGCGTCGCGCAAACGGTCCACATCGGCGAGCTGGGTCTCGACGGCCGCCTGCGTCCCGTCGCGGGAGTGCTGCCCGCCGTCGTCGCCGCCCGTGCGGCAGGGCTCCGCAGGGTGGTCGTCCCCGCGGCGAACGCGGCCGAGGCGGCCCTCGTCGAGGGCGTCGAGGCGCGGGCCGCCACCTGCCTCGCCGACGTCGTCCGGTGGCACGGAGGGAGCAGCGACGCTCCGGAGCTGACGGCCGTCGCCCTTCCCGAGGCCCCTGAGCCGTCGGACGCCGGGCTCGACCTGGCCGACGTCGTGGGCCAGCGGGAGGCCGTCGACGCCCTCGTCGTGGCGGCGGCCGGCGGACACCACATCCTCATGAGCGGGCCGCCGGGGGCGGGCAAGACGATGCTCGCGCGGCGGTTGCCGGGCATCCTGCCCCCGCTCGACGACGACGCGGCGCTGTCGGTGGCCTCGGTGCGCTCCCTCGCGGGGGAGGCCGTGACGCGGCTCTCGCGGACACCCCCGTTCGAGAGCCCGCACCACGGCGCGACGGCGGCCGCGCTCATCGGGGGCGGCTCGGGGGTCATCCGTCCCGGAGCCATCGCGCGGGCGAGCGAGGGGGTGCTGTTCCTCGACGAGGGCGGCGAGTTCCCGGCCAGCGTGCTCGACGCCCTGCGCCAGCCTCTCGAGAACGGGGTGATCCAGGTCCACCGGTCGGGCGTGACCGCGACGTATCCGGCGCGTTTCCAGCTCGTGGTCGCGACCAACCCGTGTCCGTGCGGTCAGTACGGCGTGCCGGGCGGGAGATGCGAGTGCGCACCCCAGGCGATTCGTCGCTACACCCGTCGACTCTCGGGGCCCCTTCTCGATCGCATCGACATCGACCTGCGGCTGCAGCGCGTGTCGTCCGCGCGCCGAGACGACGCCGCGCTCGCGATGACGTCGACGCAGGCCCGGGCGGTGGTCTCCGAAGCTCGTGCGCGAGCGGCGCGCCGCTGGATCGAGACGCCGTGGCGGCGCAACGCGGACGTCCCCGGCACGTGGCTGCGCGGGCCGGCCGCCCCGGGCGGCGACGTGCTCGCGCCCCTCGACTCCGCCCTGCGCCGCGGTGCCCTCACGCTGCGGGGCTACGACCGTCTGCTGCGCGTCGCGTGGACCGTCGCCGACATCGCCGGGCACGAGCGACTCGACGGAGCCGACATCGGTCGAGCGCTCTACCTGCGACGGGGGGCGAACGCCGCATGACGACCCCCGACCTGTCGGAGGGCTTCGCCCGCGCCGCGATCGACGGGCTGCGCCCGGGGGAGGATGCCGCGGTGACCGGCGATCCCGTGGAGGCCTACGCCCGCGCCGTGTGGAGCGTCCTCGTCGAGCCGGGCGACAGCGAGGCCGGGGTCCTGATCGCGGCGGTCGGTGCGGCGGCGGCGTTGCGCGTGGTGGCCGAGGCGCGGGGCGACGCGCTCGACCGCGCCCGGGAGCGATGGCTGCCGAGGATGCGAGCCTCGGCCGTCGCGTCGGCTCTCGATGCGGCACGCCGGTGCGGGGCGAGACTCGTCGTGCCGGGCGACGGCGACTGGCCCGTCCGCGTCGACGATCTCGACGCGCACGCTCCGGTCGCGCTGTGGCGGCGCGGAACGGGGGCACCGGCGGCCGCGCCCGCCGTGGCCCTGGTGGGCGCGCGGGCCGCGACCGCGTACGGCGAAGGCGTCGCCGTCGACCTCGCGGCGGATCTCGCGACCGCCGGCGTGGTCGTGGTCTCGGGCGCGGCCTACGGCATCGACGGGGCCTGTCACCGGGGGGCTCTCTCCGCGGGAGGTCGGTCCGTGGCCTTCCTCGCCGGGGGAGTGGATCGACCGTACCCGCGGGGACACGAGGGACTCCTGGACCGCATCGCGGCGACCGGCGCCGTGTGGAGCGAGACGCCGTGCGGTTCCGCACCCACCAAATGGCGGTTCCTGGCCCGGAACAGGCTGATCGCGGCTCTCGCCGATGCGGTCGTGGTCATCGAGGCGGGATGGCGCAGCGGCTCGCTCAACACCGCCGGTCACGCGGCGAGCCTCGGGCGGCGGCTCGGGGCTGTTCCGGGGCCCGTCACGAGCGCGGCGTCGGCGGGCTGTCATCGGGTGCTGCGGGAGTTCGACGGCGTGTGCGTGACCTCGGCGGCCGACGTCCTCGAGATGCTCGGTGCGGGCGCCCCGACACAGCCCGCGGTCGTCGGCGGCGCCACCGACGACACCACACGACTCTTCGACGCCCTCTCGCCGAGGTCGGCGCGCTCGATCGACGACGTGGCGCGACGAAGCGGCTTGGCACGGGGCCAGGCCGAGATGCTGCTCGGATTCGCCGAGTTGGAGGGGCGCGCCGTGCGCGACGACGGCGGTGCGTGGCGCTCCGTGAGCCGCGGGCCGGGCTCGGGCCCGGGCTGACGACGGGGGTGGGCGCGGGAGCGCGTCGGTCTCGGGCCCGGGCTGACGACAAAGAAGGGCGCGAGAGCGCGACGGGCGATCGGGCTCTCCGTCTCCCCGCGCGTGCTCCGGGGTCCCCGGCGATCGCACGCCACAGTGGACGGGTGCGCACCTCAGCAGCGGTCCGGGCCTACCTGACCCACCTGTCGGATGTCCGGCGCCTGTCCGCAGCCACGGTCCGCGCCTACCGCTCCGACCTCGACGACCTGGTGCGGGCTCTCGACGACCCCGAGATCACCGCCATCGACGTCGAGGGCCTGCGCGAGTGGCAGTGGCGCGCGGCGCAGTCGGGATTGTCGAAGGCCACGGCGGCGCGTCGTGCATCGACCGTGCGCGGCTTGTTCGCCTGGGCAAGCGAGACCGGCCTCGTGACCGCGGATCCGTCCGCACGGCTCGTCTCGCCCAAGCGAGGGCGCACGCTGCCGGCGGTCGCGACCGAGGACGCCCTGTCCGATGTCCTGTCCGAGGCGGCCGCCCGGGCGCGGGAGGGCGACCCCCTTGCGCTGCGCGACCACGCCCTGCTGGAACTGATCTACGGCTCGGGTGCGCGCGTGTCGGAGATCTGCGGGCTCGACGTCGACGAGATCGACCACGAGCGACGGACCCTGCGGTTGCTCGGAAAGGGCGACAAAGAACGTGTGGTCCCGTTCGGGCTCCCCGCCGAACACGCCCTTCAGGCCTACTTGGTGAGGGGCCGCCCCGCCCTGAGGGCCCGGGCGGTGGAGTCCGATCCCGAACGCGCGGAGAGCGCCGCCGAGCGCAGCGGCGCCTCCCCTGGCCGGGGCGGCGCTGCATCCCCGGGAGGAGGCGCGTCCCCGCCCTCTCGGCCGCGAGGCTCCGCGCGCGCCGTCTTCCTCGGCGCGAAGGGGGCACGTCTCAACCCCCGCGCAGTGCACGCCCTGGTCTCGCGGACCGTGGGACCCCGACTGGGCACGGAGGCGCTGGGCCCCCACGCCCTCCGACACTCCGCCGCCACGCACCTGCTCGATGGCGGGGCGGACCTCCGCGCCGTCCAGGAGATCCTCGGTCACGCCAGCCTGGGCACCACGCAGATCTACACCCACGTCTCGGCGGAGCGATTGCGCGAGGCCTACCGTCTCGCGCACCCCCGAGCGTGACGCTGGCGTGCGCGCCGGGGCACCCCGTACCGTGAAGGGGTGACGACCCGTCGATTCGCCCTCGCCGGGGCCGGTGCCCTCCTCACCGTCCTGGTCGTCGCATCCTGCGCGGCGCAGCCTCAGCCCGTGGAAACACGCCTCCCACCCGGCTACGGGGCCTCCAGCGCCCCGTCTGCGGCATCCGTCCCCTCTCCCTCCGTCGTGACGACATCTCCCGCACCGGACGCGCAGCCCACCCCCGCTCCGATCGTCACGGTGTCCCCGGCTCCGTCCTCCCCGGGCGACGACGCGGGTGCCCTCACGTGCGCCGACGGGGGAAGTCAGAGCATCTCCGGCGCGGAGCAGACGATCCGCCTCACCGGAACGTGCGGCGAGGTGACGGTGTCGGGTTCGGCCCTCACTGTCGACGCCTCCGGTGCCACGATCGGGACTCTCCGGATCTCCGGCGACCGCGCGCGCGTGACCGCGGCGGGCATCGACGCGCTCGTCGTTCAGGGGAACGACGGATCGGTCGGCTCCGCGGGCGCGATCGGCAGCGTCGACCTGAGCGGGGACCGCACCACCGTGGAAACGGCGGGAGCGATCGCCACGGTCGCCGTGCGCGACCAGGACAACGTCGTGCGGGCCGACGGAGGCGTGGGCTCCTCGACGGTGGAGGGACGCGGGAACACGGTCGGCTGACCCCCGATTCAGCAGCAGGGGAGGAGGACCGCGCGCGGAACCCCGCCCAGGAGGAGCAGCGGGTTGATGTACTCGCCCTTGAGTCGGACGCCGAGGTGCACGGTCCCCGGCGCCGTGTGTCCACCGCGGCTCACGACCGCGATCCGCTGGCCCTTCCGCACGTGGTCCGACACCGCGAGGTCGGAGTCCACCGGCTCGTAGGAGCTGACGAGACCGCCGCCGTGGTCGATCGTCAGGACGCCGCGCCCCGCGACCTCGCCCCGGAAGGCGACGACCCCGTCGGCGGGCGCCAGGACATCGGTGCCGACGACGTCGATGCCGCGGTGTCCCGGGCCGTAGGGGTGGGCGGGCGCTTCGTAGGGGCGGACGATCCGCACCGGGGCGACCGGCCACGTCCAGCCGCGATCGAGTACCGGGGCGGCGGCCGCGGCGCCCGTCGGAGTGACGGCGAGAAGGAATGTCGCGACGAGTACGAAAGCGGATGCGAGGAGCCGGAGGCGAGGCGTGAGCGACGGACGCATGTCGCGAGTCTGGTCACTTCGCTCGCTCCCCGCGGGCGCGCGCGGTGGGGCGGGGGATGAACGGGGGCGCGCACGCGAGGGGGAGGACCCGTCCTGTATGCTGAGAGGTGCATCCCGCTCGTTGGGATGACTCCGCGTGCCCACAGCGCACCGTGTCGATCTGCGATCGGCGCACCGCGCGGCATCCACACCCCATGGTCCTCCGCTCCGGCGGTGGCGGGTGTGCGCCGGGCACCAGGCTCGCCAGACGGTCCGTCTGGCGCGAACAACCACAACCACGGCGCGAAAGCGCCCAGAAACAGGAGTACGACCATGGCCGTCGTCACCATCCGCCAGCTGCTCGACAGCGGCGTTCACTTCGGACACCAGACCCGCCGGTGGAACCCGAAGGTCAAGCGCTTCATCCTGACCGAGCGCAGCGGCATCCACATCATCGACCTGCAGCAGTCGCTCGGGTACATCGACAAGGCGTACGAGTTCGTCAAGGAGACCGTCGCGCACGGCGGCACCATCCTCTTCGTCGGCACCAAGAAGCAGGCGCAGGAAGTCCTCGCCGAGCAGGCGACCCGCGTGGGCCAGCCCTACGTCAACCAGCGTTGGCTCGGTGGCCTCCTCACCAACTTCCAGACGGTGTCGAAGCGCCTCGCCCGCATGAAGGAGCTCGAGGAGCTCGACTACGAGAACCCGGCTGAGAGCGGCTTCACCAAGAAGGAGCTGCTGCTCAAGAAGCGCGAGCTCGACAAGCTGCACAAGTCCCTGGGCGGTATCCGCAACCTGCAGAAGACCCCCTCGGCCATCTGGGTCGTCGACGCCAAGCGCGAGCACCTCGCGGTCGACGAGGCCAAGAAGCTGGGCATCCCCGTCATCGGCATCCTCGACACGAACGCCGACCCCGACGAGTTCCAGTACCCGATCCCCGGCAACGACGACGCGATCCGCTCGGTGAGCCTGCTCACGCGCATCATCGCCGACGCCGCGGCCGAGGGCCTGATCCAGCGTCACCAGCCCGCCGGTGAAGATGAGGCCGCCGAGCCCCTCGCCGAGTGGGAGCGCGAGCTGCTCGAGACCCCCGCCGAGTCGACCGAGGCCCCGGCCGCCGAGTTGACCGACGAGGCTCCTGCCGCCGAGGCGACCGAGGCTCCCGCCGCCGAGGCCGAGGCCACCGACAGCAAGTAAGCCGCGAGGCACTCCGTTCGCCTTCGCGTGAACGGCGCGCCACCCGCACAGGCTACGATCCGGCGGGGTCGTGACCGCGTCCGCTCTGCGGTGCGAGACACGATCCCGCCGGGCTCCTCTTCCAATCGGGATCGTGACCGCTTCCGCTCTGCGGCGCGAGACACGATCCCGTCGGGCTCACATCTAGAACGCAAACGACAAGGAGACGCCACACCATGGCAAACTTCACGATCGCCGACATCAAGGCTCTGCGCGAGCAGCTCGGCACGGGCATGGTCGACACCAAGAAGGCGCTCGAAGAGGCCGACGGCGACGTCGAGAAGGCCGTCGAGATCCTGCGTCTCAAGGGCGCGAAGGGCAACGCGAAGCGTGCCGACCGCTCGACGAGCGAGGGCCTCGTGGTCGCTCGCGAGAACGCCGGCTCGGTCACGCTGCTCGAGCTCGCCTGTGAGACCGACTTCGTCGCCAAGAACGAGCGCTTCATCGCTCTGGCCGACAAGGTCGTCGACGCGGCAGCCGCCGCGGGCGCCGACTCGGTCGAGGCCGCTCTGGCCGCCGACGCCGAGGGCAAGACCGTCGAGCAGCTCATCTCCGACGAGGCCGCGATCATCGGCGAGAAGGTCGAACTCCGCCGCGTGCGCACGATCTCGGGCGACAAGTTCGAGGTCTACCTGCACAAGACCAGCAAGGATCTGCCCCCGCAGGTCGGCGTGGTGCTCGCCTACACCGGTGACGACGCCGAGACCGCTCGCTCGATCGCGCAGCACATCTCGTTCGCGAACCCCTCGTACCTCACCCGCGACGCCGTGCCCGAGGCCGACGTCGAGAAGGAGCGCGAGATCGTCACCGAGATCTCGCGCAACGAGGGCAAGCCCGAGGCCGCCCTGCCGAAGATCGTCGAGGGCCGCGTCAACGCGTTCTTCAAGCAGGTCGCCCTGCTCGACCAGGACTACGCGAAGGACAACAAGCTGTCCGTCGCCAAGGTCGCGTCCGACGCCGGTCTCACCCTGACCGACTTCGCCCGCTTCAAGGTCGGCGCGTAACCCTTCGACAGGCTCAGGGCCCGTCATAAGGCCCGGGATGCCATGGCATCCCGGGCCTTTTCCCTGCCCGCGCTCCGATCGGTTCCGCCGTATCGGTCCGCCACAGCGGGGAGATAGTTTGTTCAAGACGAGAGGACACCACACGTGATCGATGAAGCCACCAAGCGCCGCCGGGTTCTGCTCAAGCTGTCGGGGGAGGCGTTCGGCGGAGGCCAGTTGGGTGTCAACCCCGACGTGGTCAGCCAGATCGCCCGTGAGATCGCCGAGGCGGTGGACCGGGTCGAGATCGCGATCGTGGTCGGCGGCGGCAACTTCTTCCGCGGCGCCGAGCTCAGCCAGCGGGGCATGGACCGCGGGCGTGCCGACTACATGGGCATGCTCGGCACCGTGATGAACTCCCTCGCCCTCCAGGACTTCCTCGAGCAGGCGGGAGCGGCCACGCGCGTGCAGTCCGCGATCTCGATGACCCAGGTGGCCGAGCCGTACATCCCGCGCCGCGCGGTGCGGCACCTCGAGAAGGGGCGCGTCGTGATCTTCGGCGCCGGCGCGGGTCTGCCGTACTTCTCGACCGACACCGTCGCCGCCCAGCGGGCCCTGGAGATCGGCGCGACCGAGGTGCTCGTCGCGAAGAACGGCGTCGACGGCGTCTACACCGCCGACCCGCGCGTGGACCCCAGCGCCACCAAGCTCGACCACCTCACCTACAACGACGCCCTGCAGAAGGGGCTCAAGGTGGTCGATTCGACGGCGTTCAGCCTCTGCATGGACAACGGCATCGACATGCGCGTGTTCGGCATGGAGCCGGCCGGCAACGTCACCCGTGCCCTGCTCGGCGACGAGATGGGAACGCTCGTCACCGCGTGACGCGCCGCGCGGGCCCGGGGAGCCGGGCCCGCGCGCGACTAGAGTGGGAAGTCAGTTCCAACGAATGGAGTCACCGTGATCGCCGATGTCCTCGCCGATGCCGGAGCGCGTATGGATCGCGCCGTGGAGGCCGCCAAGGAGGACTTCGCGACCGTCCGCACCGGACGCGCGAACCCCCAGATGTTCCAGAAGGTCCTGGTCGACTACTACGGGTCGCCCACCCCTCTCGCCCAGCTCGCCTCGCTGAACAACCCCGAGGCACGCACGCTCGTCATCAACCCCTACGACAAGTCCGCGTTGAAGGCCATCGAACAGGCCATCCGCGACATGCCGAACCTGGGCGTCAACCCCACGAACGATGGCACCATCGTGCGCGTCACCATGCCCGAGCTCACCCAGGACCGTCGCAAGGAATACGTCAAGATCGTGCGCGGCAAGGGCGAGGACGCCAAGGTGCAGGTGCGCAACCTCCGCCGCAAGGCGAAGGACGACCTCGACGCCCTCAAGAGCGACGTCGGCGAGGACGAACTCGTCCGCGCCGAGAAGGAGCTCGACGCCGTCACGCGCACGCACGTCGACCTGATCGACGAGGCGCTCAAGCGCAAAGAGGCAGAGCTCCTCGAGGTCTGACCCGCATGCCCGACGTCCCTGAGACCGGCGATGCCGCGCCGGTCGACCCGCTCGACGGCCGTCGGGGTGGGTCGACGCGCCGTTCCCCGGGTACCGGCGAAGGGGTGACGGCGATCGAGTCGCAATTGCGCGCGATGCGGTCGGATGCCGAGCAGCACATCGCCCACGCGCGGGCGGAGTTCGATCAGGCCAACGAGCGTCTGAAGCAGCGGACGGGTCGCGACGTCATCGTCGCCACGCTCATCGGGGTGGCGATCGGCGTGATCGTGATCGCCTCCCTGATCTTCGTCAAGTGGGCGTTCGTGCTGTTCGCCGCGGCGGCGATGGTGCTGGGCGTCCTCGAGTTCAGTCGAGCGCTGCGCGTCGCCGGTCGACGCGTCGACGTGGTGCCCCAGTTGGTGATGGGCTTCGTGCTGCTGCTCAGCGGATTCTTCCTCGGAGCCTGGGTGCACTGGACCGCCGCTCTCGTCGCCGTCAGCGTCGTGATCGTGTGGCGCTTGGTCGCGCAATTGTTCGCCGCCGACGGTCGCGCCCGCATCGAGGTGGTCGGCGACGTCCTCGTCGCCGGCTTCGTGCAGCTGTACGTCCCGTTCCTCACCAGTGTCGCCATGATTCTGCTGGCGCAGCCGCGGGGGGAGTGGTGGGTTCTGGCCTTCCTCATCCTCGCCGTGGCGGCCGACACGGGCGCCTACATCTCCGGTCTGACCTTCGGCCGCGGCGGGCGGCATCCGATGGCGCCGCGCATCAGCCCCAAGAAGACGTGGGAGGGCTTCGCCGGCGCGTGCGTCGCGGCGCTCGTCGCCGGTGCGCTGCTCGCCGCGTTCATGCTGCAGGTGCCGTGGTGGGCCGGTCTGATCTTCGGGGCCGTCGTGCTCGCGACTGCGACGGTCGGCGACCTCGGCGAGTCGATGGTCAAGCGCGACCTCGGCATCAAAGACATGAGCTCGTGGCTCCCCGGGCACGGGGGAGTGCTCGACCGCCTCGACTCGATCCTGCCGTCGGCGACGGCCGCTCTCGTGATGTTCTACCTGCTCGCCCCGTTGGGAGTGTCATGACCGAGACCCCGATCCACGACAGGGTGTCCGCGACGCCCTTCCCCGACGCGCCCGGGCGCGCGAAAGGGTACGAGAAGCGCGCCGTCGACGCGTTCCTCGCCCGCGCGCGTGAGGCCTTCGAGGCCGACGACGACGGCGTCCTGCGCTCGTCCGAGGTGCGCGCGGTGTCGTTCCCCCTGGTCCGCGGCGGCTACGCCGTGGCTCCGGTCGACGCCGCCCTCGGGCGGGTCGAAGACGCGTTCGCCGCTCGGGAGCGCGAGCACGCGCTGTCGCGCCTGGGTGCGCGCGCGTGGGTGGCCGAGACGCGCGACACCGCCCAGGTCGTCCTCGACCGGCTGAGCCGGCCCCGGGGGCAGAGGTTCGAGCGCGTGTTCTTCCTGCACTACGGCTACCGCGTCGACGAGGTCGACGTCGTGGCCGATCGGATCGCGCGCTATCTCGCCGCCGGCGACCCGGTGACTCCCGATCAGGTGCGCGCCGTGGCTTTCCGCCTCCAGCGCGGCGGTTACCGCGAGACCCAGGTCGACGCCGTGCTCGACGCGGTCGTCGAAGTCATGCTCGCCGTCGGATGAGCCCTCGGGATGACACCCGCCCCGGGGCGTCGGTAGACTCGTCGGCACTGTGACTTCTGGTTCGGATCTCTCGCGTCGATCGTCCGCCCGCGTCGCCCGTCGAGGCGCCGGGGCCGTCGATGTGATCCCCCCGGCACTCCCTCGTCGCGCGGCGCCGCGGTGGTCGCGTCGTCGCGGGGTGGTCGGCGTGTTCGGCGCCTGCGCCGCCGTGCTGTTCGCCGCGGCCTACGTCGGCCCCATGGGCGCCTCGCTGCTGCCCGCGCAGGCCGAGGAGCCGCATACGGTCACGCTCTACGCCGAGGGCCTCGGCGACACGCAGGCCGTGTCGACGACGGGCGAGAAGCAGGCCCCCGACCTGCAGCGCTCGAGCTACAACGTCTACGTGAAGCCGAAGCCCACGCCCACGCCGACGCCGTCGGCCACGCGCGACTCGGGCTCGTCCGCCGGCGACGGCGGCGGCAGCAGCGGTCCGCTCTTCTACACCGGCGGAGGCGCGCCGGCCGAGTGGATGGCCGCCGCCGGGATCTCCGAGTCCGACATGGGCTACGTCGACTACATCGTCAGCCGCGAGAGCGGATGGAACCCCAACGCCACGAACCGTTCGTCCGGCGCGTGCGGTCTCGTCCAGGCGCTGCCGTGCAGCAAGGTCCCCGGCAACGGGTACGACCCCGTCGACAACCTGCGGTGGGCCACCGGGTACGCCACGGGGCGCTACGGCAGCTGGGCGGGCGCGTACGCCTTCTGGACGAGCAACCACTGGTGGTGAGCGGCATCCATGCCCCGCTCGCGTAAGCGCCGCCCCGATCCGGGTCGCGGCGACGATTCCCTCGATCGCCTGATCGCGGGCTGGAAGCGCACCGAGGTTAAACGCGGCGCGGAGTGGACCGTCCAACCGCTCTCGGGGCCGCAGGCCGTGAAGGACTACGTGTGCCCCGGCTGCGGGCGAACCGTCACCGCCGGAACCCCTCACCTCGTCGTCTGGCGCGCGGACGGCGTGCTCGGCGATGCGGCGGACCTCGCCGCACGCCGGCACTGGCACACGCACTGTTGGAGGATCGCCTGATGGAGATTCGCGGACCCGTTCTACTCCCCGCCCGTCGCGAAGAGGTCGAGCTGCGCACGGTCGACGAGCTGACCCTCGTGGGCGAGCTCGCCCTCCCGCTCGAGCGCGAGCCCGTCGCGACCCTGGTGACCCTGCATCCGCTGCCCACGGCGGGCGGTTTCATGGACTCGCACATCCTCCGCAAGGCCGCGGGGCGGCTTCCCGCCCTCGCCGATCTCGCGGTGCTGCGGTTCAACACCCGAGGGACGACCTCTCCGCGCGGGACGAGCGAGGGCGCCTTCGACGGGGGCGCGAACGAGTGCTTCGACGTCGCCGCCGCGATGGATCTCGTGCGGGAGCGCGGCCTTCCGCGCCCGTGGCTGGTGGGGTGGTCGTTCGGCACCGAGCTCGCCTTGAAGTACGGTCGCGATCACGACATCGAGGGCGTCATCCTGCTCTCTCCGCCGCTGCATCGCGCGAGCGCCGACGAGGTCGCGGCGTGGGCGGGGGATCGGCGTCGCATGGTCGTGCTCGTGCCCGAGTTCGACGACTACCTGCGACCCCCCGAGGCGCGCGAGCGGTTCTCGTCGGTCCCGGATGCCACCCTCATCGCGGTCGAGGGGGGAAAGCACCTCTGGGTCGGCGAGACGCAGACCCGCCGCGTGCTGACCGAGATCGTCGCCGCCGTGAACCCCGACGCGCTGCCGCTGCCCATCGAGTGGGACGGCGACGTCGTCGACTGACCTCAGCGCTCGTTCTGCCGCGGGATGATGACCTCGCGGTAGATGATGAGGATGCTCGCGGCGACGGGGATCGCGATGAGGGCTCCGAGCAGGTTGAGCAGTGCCCCGCCCGCGAGCGCCGAGATCACGACGACCGATCCCGGCACCGACACCGCGCGGTTCATGATGCGCGGAGAGATGACGTACGCCTCGATCTGCATGTAGACGAGGTAGTAGATGGCGGCCGCGACGATGGCCCAGCCCGGCGTCCCGAGCCCCGGGATGAGGCACGTCAGGACGATGATCGTCGACCCCGTCAGAGTGCCGACGAGCGGGATGAGCGAGAAGAAGAACGCGATCACGGCGAGCACGGCCGGGAAGGGCGCGTTGATGATCGTCAGGAAGATCGCGCTCAGCACGCCGTTGATCACGCCCAGGCTGACCTGGCCCATGACGTAGTACCCGACGGAGTCGGTGATCTTCTCGGCGAGCTCGATGAACCGCGCACGCTTGGACGCCGGGACCAGCTGGTACACCGCCGACTTGAGCGAGGGGGTGGATGCCGTGAAGTAGATCGTCAGGATGAGCACGATGAACGCCCCGCCCAGGCCCGCCGCCACCGCGCCGGCCCCGGTGAGGAGGGAGTTGCCGATCGCCGTCGAGATGGAGCCGACGTCGAGGGTCGTGAACCAGTGCTGGACGCCCGCCCAGACCTCGTCGATCTTGAGCCAGGGGAGGGTGTCGGACGCCCACTGCTGCACCTGCGCGACCACCTCGTTCCAGCGGCCCGGTTGCAGCAGCTGCTCGATCTGAGCGACCAGCTGCGCGATCTGGCTGACGATGATGGGCACGACCATGAAGATGATCCCGGCGAAGATGCCGAGGACCGCCAGGATCGTCACCAGGACGGCCGCCCAGCGCGGCAGTCCGCGTCGCTCCAGGAACGAGACGACCGGGTCGAGGCCCAGGGAGAGGAAGAGCGCGGTACCGACGTACAGAAGGATCGTCGACAGGTTCTGCACACTGCCGATCAGCAGCAGGCCGACGCCGACGCCGAGCGTCGCCAGCAGCGCGACCCGGAAGGGATTGTGGATCTTCATGCCGAACGACTCCCGCCTCAGCCGGGCGAGCGTGCCCGTCTCGTCAGGATAGTGACCGCAGGCCGCCGCAGCGGCGAGCCACGAGCCTCGCCGCGAACTTTCAGCCGCCCTCGGATAGTCTGAAACGTCGATTCTTCGGTGGCGCCCGAGCTGCCGGTGGGGATGGTGTGAAGCGTGAGATTCGTCTGGGCCGTGGTGGCGTTCGTCATCGCCGCCGCCATGATCGGTGCCGGCATCGCCCAGCGCACGGTCTTCCAGGGGCCGTCCGAGACCACGAAGGCGGTGCAGACCGAGGGAGCCTCGGCCTACACCCTCATCGACGGCTCGGTGCTCACGAGCGTCCCGGGCGCGCAGACTCTGCGCGTCGAGGGCGACGGGGCCGTGTTCCTCTCCTACGGTCGCACCGCTGATCTCAAGGCGTGGCTCGCCGACGTGAACTACACCGCGGTGACCGTGAACGGCGAGGGCGAGGTCCAGACCGCCGACCAGGCGCCGACGGTGACCCCCGCGTCCGCCACCACCACGGGCGGACGCAGCCCGATCGACAACGACCTCTGGCTCGACGAGTTCGAGCAGACGGGTTCCCTGTCGACCACCCTGCAGCTCCCGAGCGACATGAGCGTCCTGGTCGCCTCCGACGGCACCGCGCCCGCCCCCGCGAACGTGAGCGTGACGTGGCCCATCGACGACTCCACGCCCTGGGCGGGCCCGCTGATCGTCGGCGGCGGGATCGCACTGCTCGCCGGCCTCGTGCTCTACCTCCTCGGCATCCGTCACGTGCGCCGTTCGCGCCGCCCGCGCCGCAAGGGCCTGCCGCTCCCCGTCACCGAGCCCATCTCGATCGCCGAATCGGATGCCGCGGCCAAGGGCGTGGTGAGCGAGAGCCCCTCGCGCCGATCCTCGGGTTCGCGCGGCCGCCGTGCCCTCGTCGCCGTCCCCGCGTTGGGCGTGTCGGTGGCGCTGCTCGCGGGATGCTCGGCGGACGCCTGGCCGCAGTTCGCGGCCTCGGAGACCCCGACGCCCACCCCGACCGTCGTCGTGCCGGAGGGGCAGTTCCCTCCCGCGGTCACCGAGGCGCAGGCCAAGCGCATCGTGACGCGCGTATCGAACACGGTCGCGGCCGCCGACGCCGCCCTCGACCAGAACGCCGCCGCCCAGCGTCTGTCGGGCCCCGCGCTGGCCGAGCGGGCGACCAACTACACGTTGCGCGCTGCCCTTCCCGATCGTCCCGCCCTCCCGGCGATCCCGTCGGAGCCGGTGCAGATCACGCTGCCGCAGACCACCGGCTCGTGGCCGCGCTCGCTCATGACGGTGGTGGAGTCGGCGGATGCCGCCACCCCGACCACGACGATCATGATGATGACGCAGGAGACGCCCTGGGACGACTACAAGGCGTCCTACGTGGGCAACCTGGAGGCGTCCACCAACCTGCCCGAACTGGCCGCCCCCTACGTCGGCGCGACGCAGGTGCCGCCGGACTCGTCGTTCCTCACCCTCGCCCCCGAGAAGGTGGCGGCCGCGTACGCCGACATCATCAACAACGGCGAGAACAGCACGTCTGCGCCCCTCTTCGACACCGCGAACGACCTGCTGCTGTCGGCGATCCAGGACAACAAGACCAAGCGCACCGACGAGCTCAACCAGACGGGTGCCGGCACCGCGGAGATAAGCTTCGCCGCCTCGGCGGGTCCCGCGACGCCGATCGCGCTCGCGACGCTCGACACCGGCGCGATCGTGGCGGTCAACGTCTACGAGAGCGACACCGCCAAGCCGACCAATGCCGACGCGGTCATCAAGCTCGACAACAACCCCGCGGTCAAGGCCCTCACCGGGGTCGACCAGTCCGCGACGGGCTTCACCACGACCTACTCCGACCAGGTCTTCTTCTACGTGCCCAGCCAGGGTTCCGACGACAAGATCCGCCTGCTCGGCTACCGTTCCAGTCTCCTTGAAGCGAAGGTGTCCCCGTGAGCACTCCCGCCCCCGGTTCCGTGATGCGCGGCGCCGTCGACCTCTCGTCGCTGCGCAACCGCCCGGCCGCCCCCGCGGCGCCCGCCGCTCCGCCCGTCGACGGCGCGGCGCCGGCCGGCGCCCTGCCGCTCGTCTTCGACGTCACGGACGCGACGTTCGGCGAGGTGCTCGAGCTCTCGCGCACGGTCCCCGTCGTGATCGACCTCTGGGCCGAATGGTGCGGCCCCTGCAAGCAGCTGAGCCCGGTGCTCGAGAAGGTCGTCACGGAGCTGGCGGGTCGCCTCGTGCTCGCCAAGGTCGACGTCGACGCCAACCCGCAGCTCGCTCAGGGCTTCCGCGCGCAGTCCATCCCGATGGTGCTCGCCCTCGTCGCCGGCCAGCCGGTGCCGTTGTTCACCGGCGCGGTGCCGGAGCAGCAGGTGCGCGACGTCTTCGCTCAACTCCTGCAGCTGGCCGCCCAGCACGGGGTGACGGGAACCGTCCCCGTCGAGGGTGGCGCCGCGAACGCGCCCGCGGAGGAACCCCCGCTTCCGCCGCTGCACGCCGAGGCATTCGCGGCGATCGAGGAGGGTGACTACGCCCGCGCCATCGCCGCGTACGAGAAGGCCCTCGCCGAGAACCCGCGGGATGCCGACGCGCGCGCCGGCCTCGGTCAGGTGCGCCTGCTCGACCGCGTGCAGGGCGTCGACCTCCAGGCGGCGCGGGCCGCGGCCGCGGCCGAGTCCACGGGCGTCGACGCGCAGTTCGTCGTCGCCGATCTCGACGTCGTGGGCGGTCACGTCGACGACGCGTTCGGTCGACTGCTCGACCTGTTCGCGGCGCTCCCGTCGGACGAGCGAGCCCCGGTGCGCGAGCGGCTTCTCGAGCTGTTCGGCATCGTGGGGGACGACGACGCCCGCGTGATCCGCGCGCGTGCGCGGTTGGCATCCCTCCTCTTCTGAGCCACGATGAACGGCCCCGCCCCTCGAGGGGAGCGGGGCCGTTCGCGTTCCGCCCGGCGAACGCACGAGGCCCGCCCCCGCAGGGACGGGCCTCGTGCGCTACCGGGTCAGGCGCCCGCGCGGTGGTGCAGCCAGAGCACGCCCAGCGGCGGGAGGGTGAGAGTGGCGCTGCCGCGTCCGTCGGTGGTCACGGCGCCGAGGTTGCCCTGACCGGAGCCGCCGAACGCCTCGGCGTCGCTGTTGAGCACCTCGGTCCACGTGCCGGACTCCGGCAGGTCGAGGGGGAAGTCGGTGAGCGGAACGCCCGAGAAGTTGCACACGACGGCGACGGTGTTGCCGTGGTGGTCGCGGCGGGCGAACGCGAGCACGTTCGGGTTCCATGCCGGCGCCCCCAGGCGCGAGAACGCGGCGCCGTCGTGGTCCCGCGACCAAAGCGCCGCCTGCTCCTTGTATACACGGTTCAACTCGCCAACGAAGTCGTGCAGCTGTCGGTGCGAGGGCTGGTCGAGCATCCACCAGTCGATCGAACGCGACTCCGACCACTCCGACATCTGGCCGAACTCCTGGCCCATGAACAGCAGCTGCTTGCCCGGGTGCCCCCACATGTAGGCCAGGAACGCGCGCATGTTCGCGAGCTTCTGCCAGTGGTCGCCGGGCATGCGGCCGAAGAGGCTGCCCTTGCCGTGGACGACCTCGTCGTGGCTGATCGGGAGGATGAAGTTCTCGCTGAACGCGTACACGAACGAGAACGACAGCTCGCCCTCGTGATGCGAGCGGTACATCGGATCGCGCCCGATGTACTGGAGCGAGTCGTTCATCCAGCCCATGTTCCACTTGAACCCGAAGCCGAGACCGGCGTGGCTCGTCGGGGCGGTCACACCCGGGAAGCTCGTGGACTCCTCGGCGATCAGGGCGATGCCCGGGTAGCGCTTGTACGAGGTCGCGTTGACCTCCTGCAGGAAGCGGATCGCCTCGAGGTTCTCCCGGCCGCCGAACTGGTTGGGGGCCCACTCCCCGTCGTTGCGGGAGTAGTCGAGATAGAGCATGGATGCCACGGCATCCACGCGCAGGCCGTCGACGTGGAACTCCTCGAACCAGTACAGCGCGTTCGCGACGAGGAAGTTGCGCACCTCGTTGCGGCCGTAGTCGAAGATGAGCGTTCCCCAGTCCTTGTGCTCGCCGCGGCGGGGATCGGGGTGCTCGTAAAGCGCCTCGCCGTCGAAGCGGGCGAGGGCGAAGTCGTCCTTGGGGAAGTGCCCCGGGACCCAGTCCATGATCACGCCGATGCCGGCCTGGTGCAGGCGGTCGATCAGGTAGCGCAGGTCGTCGGGGGAGCCGAAGCGGCTCGTGGGGGCGTAGTAGCCCGACACCTGGTATCCCCACGATCCGCCGAAGGGGTGCTCCGCGAGCGGGAGGAACTCGACGTGCGTGAAGCCCTGCGCACCGACGTAATCGATGATCTCGTCGGCGGCGTCGCGGTACGACAGGCCCTGCTTCCACGAGCCGAGGTGCAGCTCGTAGATCGACATGGGCCGGTCGATCGGCGCGGTGCGGGAGCGCTCGTCGATCCACGCGTCGTCGGCCCAGGCGTAGGCGGAGTCGGTCACGACCGACGCGGTGGCCGGGGGCACTTCGGCCAGGCGCGCCATCGGATCGGCCTTCTCGATCCACTGTCCGCCCCGGGTGAGGATCTCGAACTTGTAGCGGGTGCCGAGGCCGATGCCGGGGATGAAGAGCTCCCAGACTCCGCTGCCGCCCATCGAGCGCATCGAACTGCCGGTGCCGTCCCAGCCGTTGAAGTCGCCGATCACGCGCAGCGCGCGGGCATCGGGCGCCCAGACCGTGAACGCGGTGCCGCTCGAACCGTCGAGCTCGCGCACGTGCGCACCGAGAACGCGCCACAGCTCCTCGTGACGCCCCTCGGAGATGAGGTGGAGGTCGAGTTCGCCGATCGACGGGGCGTGCCGGTAGCCGTCGTCGGAGGCGTGCTCCGATCCGTCGTAGGACGCCCGCACGACGTAGGCGCCCGGGTGGGTGGCCACGGGGGCCTCCCAGATCCCGCCGCGCACGTGCTCGAGATCGACGGAGGTTCCGTCGGCGAGTTCGGCGACGACCGTCGAGGCGAGGGGCCGCCGCGAGCGGATGACCCAGCCGTCGGCCGTCTCGTGCACGCCGAGCACGCTGTGCGGGTCGTGGTGGGCGCCGTGCGCGACGGCGTCGAGGATCTCGGGGGAGAGGGAGGTCATCGGGTCTCCTTGACGTGCAGGATGTGCACGGGCTCGCTGAAGGCGTCGAGGCGGACGAAGTTGTGATCGGCCCAGGTCCAGACCTGGCCGGTCACGAGGTCTTCGACGTCGTACGACGCGCCGGGCTCGACGCCGAACACGGTCGTGTCGAGGTGGACGGTGGTCTCGCGGGCCGAGTGGGGGTCGACGTTGGCGACCACGATCACCGTGTCGGCGACGCCCGTGGGGCTGAGGGCGGCGTCGAGGTGCTTCGAGTAGACGAGGATCGCGTCGTCGTCGCTCCAGTGCACCCGCAGGTTGCGCAGCTGTCGCAGCGCGGGGTGGTCGCGCCGTGCGGCGTTAAGCATGTGCAGGTAGGGGGCGAGCGAGTCGCCAGCGGCCTCGGCGCCCGCCCAGTCGCGGAACTTGTACTCGTACTTCTCGTTGTCGATGTTCTCTTCCGAACCCGGCCGGGCCACGTTCTCGAACAGCTCGTACCCGGCGTAGACCCCGTAGGTGGGGGCCGCGGTCGCGGCGATCGCGGCGCGGATCTTGTAGGCCGGTCGACCGCCGAACTGCAGGTACTCGGTGAGGATGTCGGGGGTGTTGACGAAGAGGTTGGGGCGCAGGAAGTCGTCGGTCTCGTGCGCAAGGCCGCCCAGGAACTCCTCGAGCTCCTCCTTGGTGTTGCGCCACGTGAAGTACGTGTAGCTCTGCTGGAAGCCGGCCATCGCCAGCCCCTGCAGCGGTGCGGGGCGGGTGAACGCCTCGGCGAGGAAGACGGCGTCGGGCTCCTCCGCGCTGACGGTGGCGATGAGCCACTCCCAGAACTGCAGGGGCTTCGTGTGCGGGTTGTCGACGCGGAAGATGGTGACGCCCTGCGCGATCCAGTGGCGCACGATGCGCAGCACCTCGGCGCGGATGCCCTCGGGGTCGTTGTCGAAGTTGACCGGGTAGATGTCCTGGTACTTCTTCGGCGGGTTCTCGGCGAAGGCGATCGATCCGTCGGGGAGGGTCGTGAACCACTCGGGGTGCTCGGCGACCCAGGGGTGGTCGGGCGAGGCCTGCAGAGCCAGGTCGAGGGCGACCTCGATGCCCGCCGCGCGAGCGGCGTCGACGAAGGCGCGGAAGTCGTCGAGCGTGCCCAGATCGGGGTGCACCGTGTCGTGCCCGCCCGCGGCGGCACCGATCGCCCACGGCGAGCCGGGGTCTCCAGGCTGCGTGACGAGGGTGTTGTTGGGGCCCTTGCGGTTGGTCACGCCGATCGGGTGGATCGGCGGCAGGTAGAGAACATCGAAGCCCATGTCGGCGACACCGGGGAGGCGGTCGACGGCGGTGCGGAACGTGCCGCTGATCACCGAACCGTCGTCGCCGCGGGTCGCGCCCTCGGACCGCGGGAAGAACTCGTACCAGGCGCCGACGCCGGCGCGCTCGCGTTCGACGAGCAGTTCGGCGTCTTTGCCGACCGAGACCAGACCCATCATCGGCCGCGCCTCGAAGAGGGCGGCGATGGCCGGGTCGCGCACGATCTGCAGCGCGGTGTCGTCGTGCACCCCGGGGTCGCGCAAGGCGCGAGCCGCGTCGTACAGCACGTCTTTGTCGCTGCCGGGGCGCTTCTTCTCGCCGCGCGCGCGGTCGAAGAGCTGAGCGCCCATCTCGCGCATGAGGGCCGTGTCGACGCCCGCCGCGATCTTGACCTCGGCCGCGTGCTCCCAGGTCGCGAAATCGTCGGCGAAGGACTCGAAGCGGAAGCGCCACACGCCCTGCTCGAGCGGGGCGACGAGGGTCGACCACCGGTCGAACCCGTCGTTCAGG
This sequence comes from Microbacterium sp. BWR-S6Y, assembly GCF_041379845.1. Classification (NCBI taxonomy): domain Bacteria; kingdom Bacillati; phylum Actinomycetota; class Actinomycetes; order Micrococcales; family Microbacteriaceae; genus Microbacterium; species Microbacterium sp. BWR-S6Y. Next base: position 45,451 of record NZ_JBFECV010000010.1, on the reverse strand, counting down.
GGGCTGAGACGGTGCAACGACTCGTCGCCCGAGGGGGAGAACAGGCGCACCTGCACGCCGATGCGGTCGTGGCCCTCGCGGAAAGCGGTGACGGTGAAGGGCACGGCCTCGCCGAGGTAGGCGGAGGGGCGGAACCGTCCGCCCGGCACGCTCGGATGCGGCAGCGCCATCGGGATGCGCGGGGTGACCACGCTGCGTGAGGTGGGCGTCGGCTTGACCGGACGCACGGGAATCGAGGCGGCGCTGCGCCAGGGCAGCTCGGGCGAAGGAGTCGTCGTGGTGGCCACGGTCCGAACCTACCGCGGGCCGCCGACGTCGCCGTCACCTTTCGCGCGGCCTTGACAGGGCGCGCCGGCTACTCGACGCGGAACAGGAGCATCGAGGCACCCGCGACGGGCACGGCGTCGCCGGGGGCGTGGCGCACCGCGTCGGTGGTCGGGCTCTCGTCGGCGCTCGACCACAGCTGCACGTACGACCCCGCGCCCTCGTCGTCGAGGGGCGGAAGGACGATGTCGACGTCGGTCTCGGTGCCGTGCACCACCAGCAGCACGCGGTTCGGCTCCTCGTCCTCGGGCGTCGAGGTCGCGAGGTACTGCAGCGTGCGGTGGGCCGGATCGTTCCACCGCTCGCTCGACATGGTCTCCCCGTGCTCGTCGAACCATTCCATGACGGATGCCGAGGGGATACGCTCCCCGAGACGGGCGAAGCGCTTGGGGCGGAGGGCCGGATTCTCGCGACGCACGGCGAGGAGCCGCTGCGTGTGGGCGAACAGGTCCTCCTGCCAGGGAGCGAGATCCCACGACAACCAGGTGAGCGCGGAGTCGTGGCAGTACGCGTTGTTGTTGCCGCGCTGAGTGCGGCCCATCTCGTCGCCGGCGGTGAGCATCGGCACCCCGGCCGACAGCAGCAGCGTCCCCAGCAGGTTGCGCATGGCCTTTCGCCGCGTGGCGAGCACGCGCTCGTCGTCGGTGCGCCCCTCGGCCCCGTGGTTGAACGAGCGGTTCGTGTCGGCGCCGTCGCGGTTCTGCTCGCCGTTGCCGAGGTTGTGCTTGACGTCGTACGACACGAGGTCGCGCAGGGTGAAGCCGTCGTGCGCCGTGACGAAGTTGACGCTCGCGAGCGGCCCCCGCTCCTCGCTGAAGGTGTTCGACGATCCCGCCAGGCGCGTCGCGAAGCCCCCGACGCCCACCGGGGCCGTGTCGGCGCGACGGGCGTAGTCGATGTCGCTGAGCCAGAAGTTGCGCACCCGGTCGCGGTACCGGTCGTTCCACTCCAGCCAGCCCGGGCCGAAGTTGCCGGTCTGCCACCCGCCCATTCCGACGTCCCACGGTTCGGCGATGAGCTTGGTCCCCGCCAGTCGCTCGTCGTCGCGGATGGCCGCGAGCAGAGGGTGGTCGGGCGTGAAGGAGTGGTGACGGTCGCGGCCGAGCGTCACGGCGAGGTCGAAGCGGAACCCGTCGATCTGCACCTCCTCCGCCCAGTAGCGGAGGGAATCCAGGACGAGCCGGCCCGCGGCATCCGTCGAGGTGTTCACCGCGTTGCCGCAGCCGGTCTCGTCGATGTAGACGCCCTCGGCCGTCTGACGGTAGTAGGCGCTGTTGTCGATGCCGCGCAGGCTCGTGCGCGGGCCGCCGATGCCCTCTTCGGCGGTGTGGTTGTAGACGACGTCGAGCAGCACCTCGAGCCCCGCCTCGTGCAGGAGCTTGACCATGCCCTTGAACTCCCGCAGCACCGCGTCGGGTCCCTCGGCGCGACTGGCCGCCGTCGCGTAGGGCGCGTGCGGGGTGAAGAAGTTCAGGGAGTTGTACCCCCAGTAGTTCGTCAGCCCCAGCTGCAGCAGCCGCGGCTCGGTCGCGAAGGCGTGCACGGGGAGCAGCTCGACGCTCGTGACCCCGAGCGAGAGCAGGTGCTCGATCATCGCCGGATGTGCGAGGCCCGCGTAGGTGCCGTGCAGGGCGGGCGGGATGTGCGGATGCCGCTTGGTGAGGCCCTTCACGTGACCCTCGTAGATGACCGTGCGGTCCATCGGCACCCGGGGTTTGGTCGAGGATCCCCAGTCGAACGCGCCGTCGACGACGACCGAGCGCCAGTCGCCGAAACTGCCCGAGACCAGGCCCCGCGAGTACGGCTCGATGAGCAGGGACTGCGGGTTGAAGGTGTGTCCCGGTCCGTGCGGTCCGCCGACGCGGATCGCATAGCGCGCGCCCGGGCGCAGCAGCGGCGTGGTCGCCTCGAAGACGCCGCCGCCGACCGGGGTCATCGTGATGGTCTCGGTGGCCCAGTCGAGGTCGACCTCGTCGAAGACGAGCACCTGCATCGCGTCGGCGGACCCCGACCACACGCGCAGCGTGCCGCCGTCGGGTCCGAGGCGGACGCCGAGGTCGTCGAGCGCGGGGCTGAGCAGCCCCGGCAGGTCGGGAACGCGTGCGGGCAGGGCAGTCTCGGGTCGGACCATGCGTCTTAGGGTAGTGAAGGCGAGTGCCGATACCGGGAGGGCGAGGATGCGGGTCTACCTCGATCACGCAGCGACGACGCCTCTTCGCGCAGAGGCGCGGGAGGCCTGGGTCGCCGCCCACGAGGTGCTCGGCAACCCCTCGTCGATCCACGGGGCGGGGCAGGACGCCCGTCGTCTGCTCGAGGACGCCCGCGACGTCCTCGCCGACGTCCTGGGCTGTCAGAGCATCGAGGTGGTGCTGACCTCGGGCGGCACCGAGGCGGCGAACCTCGCCCTGAAGGGGCTCTGGTGGTCGCGCGCCGCGGGGTCCGACGCCGTGGTCCTCCCCGACGGCGAGCACCACGCCACGCTCGACGTCGTCGGCTGGCTCGCCGCCGCCCAGGGCGCGGCCGTGCGCCGCGTGGGCCTCGACCCCCTCGGGCGCATCGAACCCTCCGCATTCGCCGACGCCCTCCCGGGTGCGGCGCTCGCGACGGCGCTGGTGGCCAACAACGAGGTCGGGACGATCCAGGATGCCGCCGCCCTGGCCGCCGCGGCATCCGCTGCCGGCGTTCCCCTCCATCTCGACGCGGTGTCGGCGCTCGGGCAGATCCCCGTCGACTTCGCCGCGTGGCGCGGGTCGGGCGCGCAGCCCGGAGGACTGGCGGCACTGTCGGTCTCGGCGCACAAGGTCGGCGGGCCGGTCGGCGTGGGGGCGGCCGTCGTCTCCCGGCACGCGGCCCTGACCCCGCTCGTGCACGGCGGAGGCCAGCAGCGCGGGCTCCGCGCGGGGACGCAGGACGTCGCCGGTGCCGCCGCCTTCGCCGCCGCCGCGCGCGCGGCCGAGGCGGAGCGCGCGCACGAGAGCGTGCGCCTCGCCGCCTTGCGCGATCGCCTCGTCCGCGGCATCCGCTCGGCCATCCCCGACGCACGACTCCTCGGCGATCCCGAGGAGCGCCTGCCGGGCAACGCGCACGTGCTGTTCCCGGATGCCGCGGGCGAGACGCTGCTGTTCCTGCTCGACATGGCGGGGGTGGCCGTCTCGACCGGCTCGGCGTGCCAGGCGGGCGTCGCCGAGCCCTCGCACGTGGTGCTCGCGCTCGGACTCGACGACCGCGCCGCGCGGTCGGTGCTGCGGTTCACCCTGGGTCGCACCTCGACCGACGCCGACGTCGACGCGGTCCTCGCCCGCCTGCCCGAGGCCCACGCGCGGGCGGTGGCATCCGGCGCCCGCTCAGCGGGGCGTTCGTAGACTGGGACGATGCGAGTTCTGGCGGCGATGAGCGGGGGAGTGGACTCCGCGGTGGCGGCGGCCCGCGCCGTGGAGGCCGGCCACGACGTCGTCGGCGTGCACCTGGCGCTGTCGCGCGCGGGAGGGACTCTGCGCGCCGGCAGTCGCGGCTGCTGCACGATCGAGGACGCGATGGACGCGCGTCGCGCGGCCGACAAGCTCGGCATGCCGTTCTACGTGTGGGACTTCTCGGAGCGCTTCCGCGACGACGTGATCGACGATTTCGTGGCCGAGTACCGCGCGGGACGCACGCCCAACCCGTGCATGCGATGCAACGAGAAGATCAAGTTCGCCGCCCTCCTGGAGCGCGCGATCGAGCTCGGCTTCGACGCGGTCTGCACCGGGCACTACGCCACCCTCGTCGACACCCCCGAGGGGCGCGAGCTGCACCGCGCCTCCGACAACGCGAAGGACCAGTCGTACGTGCTCGGCGTCCTCACCTCCGAGCAGCTGGCTCACACGTACTTCCCCCTGGGGTCGACGCCGTCGAAGGCGCTCGTGCGGGCCGAGGCCGAGGAGCGGGGCCTGACCGTCGCGCACAAGCCCGACAGTCACGACATCTGCTTCATCCCCGACGGCGACACGCGCGGATGGCTCGCCGACAAGGTGGGTGCGCAGCGCGGGGAGATCCTCGACCGCACCGGTGCCGTCGTGGGGACGCACGAGGGCGCGCACGCGTTCACCGTGGGCCAGCGTCGCGGCCTGCAGCTGGGCGTGCCCGCCGCCGACGGCAAGCCGCGGTTCGTGCTCGAGGTGCGGCCGGTGAACAACACCGTCGTGGTCGGCCCCAAAGAGGCCCTCGCCTGCAGCGAGATCGCCGGGGAGCGCTTCACGTGGGCGGGGCGCGCGCCCGCCACGGCGTCGTTCGCGTGCGACGTGCAGATCCGCGCCCACGCCGAGCCCGTGCCGGCGTCCGCCGCGATCGAGGACGGTGTGCTGACGGTGCGTCCCGAGACGCCCTTCGACGGCGTCGCGCCGGGGCAGACCGCCGTGCTCTACGACGGGACGCGCGTGATCGGCCAGTTCACGATCGACCGCACGGTGTCGGCGGTTCCGGTCGAGGTCTGAGCCCGTTGCGCGCGCCACACGACCTCATCCGTGCCGCGAGCCCCGCGACGGAGAGCCGGCAAGGCCCGCGGCGATGTCGGACCCCCTCCCTAAGCTGGACCCGTGACCGAGCACGACCAGCTTCCCGATCTGACCCTCGACGAGGCGCGCGCCGAAGCGGCCGAGCTGACGCAGCGCATCGTCGACGCGCGCGACGCCTACTACGGGCGCGACGCCGAGCTCGTCGACGACGCCACCTACGACGGCTGGATGCACCGCCTCGAGGCGATCGAGCGGTCGTACCCCGAGCTGCAGGGGCAGGACAGCCCCACGCAGTCCGTCGGCGCCGCCGAGGCGACCGAACTCGTCACGATCGAGCACGCCGAGCGGATGCTGAGCCTCGACAACGTCTTCTCACCCGACGAGCTGCGCGACTGGGCCGTGAAGACGCAGGCCGCGGCCGGGCGGGCCGTGCAGTGGCTGAGCGAGCTGAAGATCGACGGCCTCGCGATCAACCTGCGCTACGAGAACGGCGTGCTCACCTCCGCGGCGACCCGCGGGGACGGCCGCGTCGGCGAGATCGTGACCGACAACGCCCTGCGGGTGTCCGGCATCCCGCGCGAACTGTCCGGCGATGGCCACCCGGCCCTCGTCGAGGTGCGCGGCGAGGTGTTCATCCCCGTCGCGGCGTTCGAGAACCTCAACCGTCTGCAGGGCGAGTACCGCGAGCGGGCCGTCGCCGAGTCGCGCGAGCGCGCCGCGGGCCGCCGCGGCGGGAGGGCCTTCGACGAAGAGAAGGCCGAGCAGGCCGCTGCGCGCCGCTTTCCCGCGTTCGCCAATCCGCGCAACGCCGCCAGCGGCGGGCTCCGCCAGCAGATCGAGAAGAAGAGCGGGTTCGAACTCGAGGCGGGTCTCGAGCGCATCGCCTCGCTCGCGCTCTACGTGCACGGTATCGGCGCGTGGCCCGACCCGCCGGTCGCGGCGCAGAGCGAGATCTACGACCTGCTGAAGTCGTGGGGTCTTCCGACCTCGCCCTACAGCCGCGTCGAGTCGACCATCGACGGGGTGCTCGACTTCGTCGCCCATCACGGCGAGCACCGACACGACGTCGAACACGAGATCGACGGCGTCGTCGTCAAGGTCGACGAACTGGCGCTCCACGACGAGCTCGGCGCCACCAGTCGCGCGCCGCGCTGGGCCATCGCCTACAAGTACCCGCCCGAGCAGGTCAACACGAAGCTGCTCGACATCGTCGTGTCGGTGGGGCGCACCGGGCGGGCGACGCCCTTCGCGGTGATGGAGCCCGCCAAGGTCGCCGGCAGCGTCGTGCGACAGGCGACCCTCCACAATCAGGACGTCGTCAAGGTCAAGGGCGTTCTCATCGGCGACACCGTCGTGCTGCGCAAAGCCGGCGACGTCATCCCCGAGGTGCTCGGCCCGGTCGTGGAGCTGCGCGACGGCACCGAGCGGGCGTTCGTCATGCCCGCCGACTGCCCCGAGTGCGGAACGCCGCTGCGCCCCGCGAAAGAGGGAGACATCGACCTCCGGTGCCCGAACGCGCGCTCGTGCCCCGCGCAGGTGCGCGGACGCGTCGAGCACATCGGCTCGCGCGGCGCCCTCGACGTCGAGGCCCTGGGCGAGGTCACCGCCGCCGCCCTGACCCAGCCTGAGGTGCCCGAGCGGCCGCCGCTCGACACCGAGGCCGGTCTGTTCGACCTCACCATCGACGAGCTGGTGCCCATCGAGGTCGTCGTCCGCGACTCCGAGACCGGCGAGCGGAAGGTCGACCCCGACACGGGCGAGCTCGTGCGCCGCGCCCCGTTTCAGAAGCTCGGCCCCGCGACCTACCCGCCGGGTACCGAAGACCTCGACCCGGCGGAGCGCCGGCGACGCGGCATCCGCAAGGACTTCCGCGAGGTGCGCCCCTCGGAGCAGGCGACGAAGCTCGTGGCCGAGCTCGAGAAGGCCAAGACCAAAGACCTGTGGCGCCTGCTCGTCTCCCTGAACATCCGCCACGTGGGCCCGGTCGCGGCCCGCGCTCTCGCGCAGTGGTTCGGGTCGCTGGATGCCATCCGCGCGGCGTCACGCGAAGAGCTCGCGGCCGTCGAGGGCGTGGGCGGCATCATCGCGGATGCGGTGATCGACTGGTTCGAGGTCGACTGGCACCGCGAGATCGTCGAGCGCTGGCAGGCCGCGGGAGTACGCTTCGCGATCCCCGGACACCCCGGACCCGGTGCCGCCGCGGCGGCCGGGGGAGTGCTCGCGGGGCTCACCGTCGTCGCCACGGGTTCACTCGAGGGCTACACGCGCGAAGGGGCCCAGGAGGCCATCCTCGCCGCCGGGGGGAAGGCCGCCTCCAGCGTGTCGAAGAAGACGGACTTCGTCGCCGCGGGTCCCGGTGCCGGTTCGAAGCTCGCGAAGGCCGAGGAGCTGGGGCTGCGCATCCTCGACGCTGCGCAGTTCCGCATCCTCGTCGAGCAGGGTCCCGCCGCTCTCGACGGCGGAGCGGCGGACGAGGCTTCCGACGCCGCTCCCGACGAGTGACGCGAAGAGGGCGGAGCCGCAGCCCCACCCTCTTCGCGTCCGGTGCCGTGTCAGATCAGCCGGCGCAGACCGTCCCGGCCTGCGTGAAGCTCTCCTGCAGTGCCGTGACCTGCTCGCTCAGCCCGCTCGCGGTGCTCGGATCGGCGATGACGCCCTCGAGGAAGGTCACGTACTGGTTGAGCGTCGCGCTCGCGTTCTGCGCGGCCGGGGCGATGTCGGCGTTGGTGATCTGCGAGAAGTCGCCCTGCACCTTCGTCGCGATCTCCTTGAACCGGTCGACGGCCGCCTGAGGATCGGAGGTGTTGATCTCACCGCTGGCCTCGGTGACGTCGTTGAACGACGTGATGATAATCTGGCACGCGTCCTGCTTCGACTGGTCACCGTCTGCGGCGGCCGAGGCGGCGGGCGCGGGACTCGACGAGACGGGGCTCGGAGCGGTGGATTCCGCGGTCGTCGGCGCGGCATCCGAAGAGGCCCCTCCGGAACATCCGGCCAGCAGCAGAGCGGCGGCGGCGAGAGCGCCGAAGGCGGCCGAGGCGCGCGTGATGGTCATGTGATTCCCCCCAAAGGTCACGGTCGGGCCGGGAATCGGCCCGTCGCCTCACCGTAGCGAGTCGTGGACCGACCGCCCGGATCGTCCTCGCCCCTTGCGCGGAGCGGGTCGCGCGGTGCAGGGGTCAGTCCGCGAGGAGCGTGTCGCGCACCTGGCGTCGCAGGACCTTGCCGATCAGCGAGCGGGGCAGGTCGTCGACGACGACGATGCGACGGGGAACCTTGTAGGGCGTCAGGATGCCGCGTGCGAACGCCCGCACCGCTTCGACGTCGAGCTCGCCGGGCACGGTGGGCACGACCGCCGCGACGACCTCTTCGCCGGAGTGCTCGCTGGGCAGACCGACCACCGCGACGTCGGCGACGCCGGGGTGCTGGCGGAGCACGTTCTCGACCTCGGTCGGTGCGACGTTGAAGCCGCCCGTGATGATGAGCTCCTTGATGCGGTCGACGATTCGGACGAAGCCGCCCTCGTCGATCGTCACGATGTCGCCGGTGCGGAACCAGCCGTCGACGAACACCGACTCGGTCTCCTCCGGCTTGCCGTAGTACCCCGAAAACACCTGGGGCCCGCGCACCAGCAGCTCCCCGCGTTCGACATCGGTGCGCGGATCGTCGGGGTCGACGACCCGGCACTCGGTGCCGGGGAGGGGCAGACCGACGGTTCCGGCCACGCGGTTGTCGGCGACGGGATTGGCCATGAGCACGGGGGAGCACTCGCTGAGGCCGTACCCCTCGACCAGGTATCCGCCGGTGGCCTTCTCGAACGGGACGACGAGGTCGTGCGGCAACGCCATGGCACCAGAGATCGCGACGTCGGTCCCCGCGAGCGAGACCCCCTTCGCCTCGGCCGCGGCCAGGAGACGTTCGGCGATGGGCGGGACCAGGGGGAGGAAGGTCGCGGGATGCTTCTTCGTCACCGCCAGCACGAGGTCGGCGTCGAACTTCGGGAAGAGCACCAGCCGCGCGCCCATCGACATCGCGAAGGTCAGGCACAGCGTCAGCCCGTAGGCGTGGAACATCGGCAGTACGGCGTACACGACGCACCCCTCGCCCCGCATGATCTGGGGAACCCACGCCCGCGCCTGGGCGGCGTTCGCGAGCAGGTTCGCGTGGGTGAGCATCGCCCCCTTCGGGGTGCCCGTCGTGCCGCTGGTGTACTGGATGATCGCGAGGTCGGAGGCGACGGGGCGCGGATGCGACGCGGGCAGCGGATCGTGCCGTACGACGTCGTCCCAGTCGGTGGCTCCCCGCGTCGCGGCGTGCAGGGCGGCGCGGGAGGCGCGCGCCTTCGCGACAGGCAGACGCAGCGCGAGACGCGTCGTCCAGGGCATCGCGCGCGTGACATCCACCGAGATCAGGGTGTCCACGCGCAGGTCCGCGGGGAACTCCTGCACCGTCGCGACGACCTTGCTCCACACGATCGCGTGCTTCGCCCCGTGGTCCTCGAACTGTTTGCGCAGCTCTCGCGGCGTGTAGAGCGGGTTGTGCTCGACGACCACGGCCCCGAGGCGCAGCACGGCGTAGAACGCGACGATGTGCTGGGGGCAGTTGGGCAGCACGAGCGCAACCGGGTCGCCGGCGCGCACCCCGTGCGCGGCCAGCGCCGCGGCGGCGCGTGCGATCTGCGCCGACATCTCGGCATACGTCGTCTCGCGCCCGAAGAACTGCAGCGCGGGAGCATCCGGGTAATCGCGGGTGGAGGCGTCGACGATATCGAGAAGCGACCCCGTCTGCTGCTCCAGATCGATGGGCACCCCCGCCGCGTAGCTCGAGGTCCAGGGTCGCGGCGGATCGAAGCTCGTCACCCGGCCAGCCTAGGGCGGCACCGCGGTCGGGGCCAGGCGGCACGCGACGGGCGGGCGACCGCGCGCGAACTAGACTCGGGGGGGTGTCTGAAATCACTCCTGATCTCGTGCGCCATCTCGGTGTGCTCGCCCGGATCCAGTTGAGCGACGAGGAGGTCCAGAGCCTCACCGGCCAACTGGATGCCATCGTCGACAACATCGCGAAGGTGTCCGAGGTGGCGACCCCCGAGGTCGTCGCGACGAGCCACCCGATCCCGCTCGAGAACGTCTTCCGCCCCGACGTCGTGCAGCAGCAGCTCACGCGCGAGCAGGTGCTCCAGAACGCTCCCGACCAGGCTGACGGCCGTTTCCGTGTGACCGCGATCCTGGGAGAAGAGCAGTGACCGACCTCACCCGTCTGACCGCCGCCGACCTTGCATCCGCGCTGTCGAGCAAAGAGGTGTCGAGCGTCGAGGCCACGCAGGCGCACCTCGACCGCATCGCCGCCGTCGACGGCGACGTGCACGCGTTCCTGCACGTGAGCGACCACGCCCTCGAGGTGGCCGCCGACATCGACCGCCGTCGCGCGGCGGGCGAGCAGCTTCACGAGCTCGCGGGCGTCCCGCTCGCCGTCAAGGACGTGCTCGTGACCACCGACATGCCCTCCACGAGCGGATCGAAGATCCTCGAGGGGTACATGTCGCCCTACGACGCGACCGTCGTCGCGCGCTCGCGCGCCGCCGGTCTGGTGCCCCTCGGCAAGACGAACATGGACGAGTTCGCGATGGGCTCCTCCACCGAGTTCTCGGCCTACGGTCCCACCCGCAACCCCTGGGATCTCGACCGCATCCCCGGCGGCTCCGGCGGCGGGTCGGCTGCGGCCGTCGCCGCGTTCGAGGCCCCCCTGGCCCTCGGCTCCGACACGGGAGGCTCGATCCGCCAGCCGGCGCACGTCACCGGCACGGTGGGCGTCAAGCCCACCTACGGCGGGGTCAGCCGGTACGGCGCGATCGCCCTGGCATCCAGCCTCGACCAGGTCGGGCCCGTCACGCGCACCGTGCTCGATGCGGGGCTTCTGCACGACGTCATCGGCGGGCACGACGCGAACGACTCGACCTCGCTCTCCGACGCGTGGCCGTCGTTCGCCGCCGCCGCCCGCGAGGGCGCGACCGGAGAGGTGTTGAAGGGCCTCAAGGTCGGCGTCATCCGCGAACTCGACGACCGCGGCTTCCAGAAGGGCGTCTCGGACTCGTTCCGCGCCTCGCTCGCCGCCATGGAGGCGCAGGGCGCCGAGATCGTCGAGATCAGCGCTCCGCACTTCGAGTACGGCGTCGCCGCTTACTACCTGATCCTCCCCGCCGAGGCGTCGAGCAACCTCGCGAAGTTCGACTCGGTGCGCTTCGGCCTCCGCGTGACGCCCCAGGGCACCCCGACGGTCGAGAACGTGATGGCCACCACGCGCGACGCCGGCTTCGGCCCCGAGGTCAAGCGCCGTATCATCCTCGGCACCTACGCGCTGTCGGCGGGCTACTACGACGCCTACTACGGCAGCGCCCAGAAGGTGCGCACGCTCATCCAGCAGGACTTCAACGCGGCCTTCGCGCGGGTCGACGTGATCGCGACGCCGTCGGCGCCGACCACGGCCTTCCGCCTGGGCGAGAAGCTCGACGATCCGCTCCAGATGTACCTCAACGACGTGACCACGATCCCCGCGAACCTCGCCGGCGTCCCCGGCATCTCGGTGCCGAGCGGCCTGGCGGAGGAGGACGGCCTGCCCGTCGGCATCCAGTTCCTCGCCCCCGCCCGCGAGGATGCGCGTCTGTACCGCGTCGGTGCGGCGCTCGAAGCGCTGCTGCTCGACCAGTGGGGCGGACCGCTGCTCGACAAAGCCCCTTCCCTCACGAACGGAGCGTCCCTCTGATGGCCAAAGACGCACTGATGGACTTCGACGAGGCGCTCGAGATGTTCGAGCCCGTCCTCGGTTTCGAGGTGCACGTGGAGCTCAACACCGCGACCAAGATGTTCTCGGCCGCCCCCAACCCGGCCAACGAGGCGAACCACGGCGCCGAGCCCAACACGCTCGTCGCCCCGGTCGACATGGGCCTTCCCGGTGCGCTGCCGGTGGTGAACGCCGAGGCGATCCGCTCGTCGATCAGCCTGGGCCTCGCCCTCGGGTGCTCGATCGCGCCGTCGAGCCGATTCGCGCGGAAGAACTACTTCTACCCCGACCTCGGCAAGAACTATCAGATCTCGCAGTACGACGAGCCGATCGCCTTCGAGGGCTCGGTCGAGGTCGAGCTCGAAGACGGCACGATCGTCACCGTGCCGATCGAGCGCGCCCACATGGAGGAGGATGCCGGAAAGCTCACCCACATGGGAGGGTCGACCGGCCGCATCCAGGGCGCCGAGTACTCGCTCGTCGACTACAACCGCGCGGGCGTGCCGCTCGTCGAGATCGTCACGAAGCCGATCTTCGGCGCGGAGCACTCGGCTCCTGCGCTGGCGAAGGCGTACGTCGCGACGATCCGCGACATCGTCCGCGGTCTCGGCATCTCGGAGGCCAAGCTCGAGCGCGGGAACCTCCGCTGCGACGCGAACGTCTCGCTGCGCCCCCGCGGCCAGGAGAAGCTCGGCACCCGCACCGAGACGAAGAACGTCAACTCGATGCGTTCGGTCGAGCGGGCGGTGCGGTACGAGATCCAGCGCCAGGCGGCGATCCTCGCCAAGGGCGGGACGATCACGCAGGAAACGCGCCACTGGCACGAGGACACCGGGCGCACCTCTCCCGGTCGCCCCAAGTCGGATGCCGACGACTACCGCTACTTCCCCGAGCCCGACCTGCTGCCGGTCGTCCCCGCGCCCGCGCTGATCGAAGAGTTGCGCGCCGCCCTGCCCGAGCCGCCCGCCGCGCGTCGGCGCCGGCTCAAGGCCGAGTGGGGCTTCACCGACCTCGAGTTCCAGGACGTCGCCAACGGCGCACTGCTCGACGCGGTCGCCGACACGATCGCCGCCGGTGCCGCTCCGGCCGCCGCCCGCAAGTGGTGGACCGGCGAGATCACGCGCGTCGCCAACGCGCAGGAGCGCGACGCCGCCGACCTGGTGTCGCCCGAGAACGTCGCCGCCCTGCAGAAGCTGGTGGATGCCGGGACCCTGACCGACAAGCTCGCCCGTCAGGTGCTCGAGGGCGTCATCGCCGGCGAGGGCACCCCGCAGGAGGTCGTCGACGCCCGCGGGCTCGCCGTCGTCTCCGACGACGGGGCCCTCATCGCCGCGATCGACGACGCCCTGGCCGCCCAGCCCGACGTGCTCGCGAAGATCCGCGACGGCAAGGTGCAGGCCGCCGGTGCGGTCATCGGCGCGGTCATGAAGGCGATGAAGGGCCAGGCCGACGCCGCGCGCGTGCGCGAGCTCGTGCTGGAGCGCGCCGCCCAGTAAGACACCGGATGCCACGACTTCGACCGCTCCGAGAGCGCGGGGTCGTGGCATCCGTGCGTTCGCGGACGTGCCGTCGGGCCGTGCGCAGGGTCGGTGGTCTGCGCGGGTCGGTGATCTGCACAGGGTCAGTGATCTGCACGATCTCCGCGGGATTCGCGGGTTCCGGGCTGAGGTCGTGCGAATCGCGGAGGGTGTGCGCGGGGCGGCGCACGGGCGGGACCGATGTCGGTGGTCCGGGGGAGAATGGATGCCATGGGACGCGGCGATGGAACGGGACGCATCGTCTCGCGCCCCGACGCCGACGACACGGGCACGGGCATCCTGCACGTCGACATGGACGCGTTCTTCGCCTCGGTCGCCGTGCTCGACGATCCCTCGCTCGCGGGCAAGCCCCTCATCATCGGCGGCTCGGAGGGGCGCGGCGTGGTCTCGAGCGCGTCGTACGAGGCGCGCCGGTACGGCGTGAAATCGGCGATGCCGGTCGCGATCGCCCTCCGGCTGTGTCCCACGGCGATCGTGGTCAACCCGCCCTACCACCGCTACACCGAGATGTCGCGCCAGGTGATGGCGATCTTCCACGACGTCACTCCGCTGGTCGAGCCCCTCTCGATCGACGAGGCCTTCCTCGACGTCCGCGGGGCGCGGCGCCTGTGGGGCAGCCCGGGCACGATCGCGCGCGACCTGCGCGCGCGGGTGAAGGCCGAGACGGGGCTGACCTGCAGCATCGGCGTCGCCGCCACGAAGCACGTCGCCAAGATGGCCTCCACGATCTCCAAGCCCGACGGTCTGCTCGTCGTCGCGGCGGCCGACACCGAGGCGTTCCTGCGGCCGCGGTCCGTGCGCGCCCTGTGGGGAGTGGGGCCGAAGGCGGCGGAGGCGCTCGAGAGCCGCGGCATCCGCCTCATCTCCGACATCCTCGATACCCCCCGCCACGCCCTCGATCAGGTGCTGGGGGCCGCGATGGGCGAGCGCATCTGGCATCTGTCGCGGGGGATCGACGCGCGAGCGGTGCACACCGGTCGGGCCGAGAAGAGCGTCGGACACGAAGAGACGTTCCACACCGACATCTCCGACACCCGGACGCTGCACGTCGAGCTGCGGCGCCTCGCCGACCGTGTCGGCGCGCGCCTGCGCACGCAGCAGCACGAGGCCGCCACCATCTCGATCAAAGTGCGCTTCTCCGACTTCACCACGCTCAGTCGCTCCCGAACGCTGCCCGAGCCGACGTCGGTCGGACAGCGCATCGGCGACGCGGCGATCGAGCTGTTCGACTCGATCGATCGGCGTCAGGCCGTGCGGCTCGTCGGAGTTCGCGGAGAGAAGCTGAAGCCCGCCGCGATGGCCGCGACCCTGTGGGACGACGACGCGGAATGGCGCCGCGTGGAGGGCGCTCTCGACGGCGCGGCCGCCCGCTTCGGCCGCGGCGCGGTCACGCGCGGGTCGCTGCTGGGCCCCTCCCGCGGCGGGGGAGCGCTGCCCACCAATCCCCGTCCGTCGTACGACCACTGACACGCTCGTCCGCCGCGCGCAACGCCCGTGCGGCGCGGCCGCGCGGGCGGCTACGGTGGGGGACATGCCCAACATCGCATTGGAACTCGGCAAGCAGGCCACCAGCTTCGGCGTCACCTCCGCCTACGGCGAGCAGCAGGACGTCGACGGCGTGCGCATCGTCCCCGTCGCGCTCACCTGGGCCGGCTACGGCGGCGGCTCGGACGAGCAGGGCAACGGGGGCGGCGGCGGCGGTGGATACACGCTCCCGCTGGGCGCCTACATCCGTCGCGGCGACGACCTGCGCTTCGACCCGAACCTCGTGTCGCTGCTGGCCGTCGGCATCCCGTTCGTGTGGGTCGCCGGTCGCGCGCTCAGCCGTGTCATCCGCGCCCTCAAGAAGTAATCCCGACCCGATCGACGACGCTCTGACGGCGGCCGTGGCCGCGGTCACGGCGCGCATCGTCGCGGTCGGTGCCGCGAACCCCGCCGTCGTCGTCGACGGTCGCAGCGGAGCCGGCAAGAGTTCGCTCGCGCGGCGCCTCGTCTCGGCGTGGCCGGGGCGAGGGCGCGTGCAGCTCGTCGCGCTCGACGACGTGTATCCCGGGTGGGACGGGCTCGCGGCGGGCGTGGAATACGCCCGAGAGACGATCCTCCTCCCGCACGCGCGCGGACTCCTCGGGGTCTGGGAGCGCTGGGACTGGGACGCCGGGGCGCGCGCCGAGGCCTACGCGGTCGATCCGTCGCTGCCGCTCGTCGTCGAGGGGGCGGGGATTCTCACCCCCGACGTCGCACGACTGGCCGACGTGTCGGTGTGGGTGGAGTCCCCCTCCAGCTCGCGACGGGATCGCGCACTGGCTCGCGACGGCGACACCTATCGCCCGCACTGGCAGCGCTGGGCGCGGCAGGAAGACGTCCACATCGACCGGCACAGCCCCGCGGAACGCGCCGACCTGCGCGTGCGCGTGCCCTGAGGTCGCGGACCGCGGTCGACGCCCGTCCGGGCGACTCCGGTACGGTGGCTCAGGGGCGATCGAGCGCGGCCATGAGGCCGTCGAGACGATAGCCGATCCAGTCGTAGACGCCGAAGCGCGGGTCGTCCGGCCGGTGGTCGTCGTCGGTCTGGATGCCGAGGCGCGTCGCGAGCACGAGGCGCACAGCCGACAGCGTCCGCATCCACGCCAGGGCCTCGTTCTCGCCGAGCGCGACGGCGATCGTGGCATCCGGATCTCCCTCCGGCGTCAGCTCCCCGCCGTCTGCTCCGAGCGTCTGCAGCACCGTCGCGGCATCCTGGGAACGACGCTCGATGAGGTCGCCCCCGGTGAGGCGGCGGAACTCGCGGCTCGCCGCCTGATCGTCGGGATAGGCGTCGGGCATGAGCCGGGACACGGCGGGATCGTCGCCGGTTCGCGAGTCCGCGAGGAGATCGCGGAACTGACCGACGATCCCCGCGAGATGGAGGGCTTCGAGACCGCTGATCTCGAGCACGACGATCCGCTCGCTCACGAGGGGTCCTTCCTGACGGTGGCCCACAGCCCGAAATCGTGCATGGCCTGCGTGTGGGCTTCCATGACCTCGCGCGGGCCGCGCGCCACGACCGCGTGCCCGTCGTGGTGCACCGCGAGCATGAGGCGGTGCGCGGTCGGCGCGTCGAAGCCGAAGTAGGTGCGGAACACGTGCGTGACGTAGCTCATGAGGTTGACCGGGTCGTTCCACACCACGGTCTGCCACGACGACGGCGGCCGCGCGGAGAGATCGTGCTGCTGATCGACGTCGGCGTCGATGTCGAGGTCGGGGGTGGCCAAGCCGGCCATCACGCCCACCCCAGCTCGTGGAGACGGTCGTCGTCGATGCCGTAGAAGTGGGCGATCTCGTGCACGAGCGTCGTGTGGATCTCGTCGCGGAGCTCGTCCTCGTCGGCGCAGGCGGCCAGGTGCGATTCGCGGTAGACGATGATGCGATCGGGCAGCTCGCCCACCCCGTACCGATCGCGCTCGGTGAGCGCCCATCCGTCGTACAGGCCCAGCAGATCGAGCGATCCGTCGTCGGGACGGTCCTCCACGACGAACACGACGTTGTCGAGACCCTCGACCATGTCGTCGGGAAGGCGGTCGAGTTCGTCGACGACGAGCTGCTCGAAGGCGTCGGCGTCCATGACCATCGCCGGACGCGACGTGATGTCGTCGTTCACGTGGCCTCCCGGGGGCGAAGCGAGGGACGGATGCCGGATCCGCGCGGTCGAAAGCCGCCCTGAGATTCTACGGCCGTGGCGGAGGCGGCATCCGGAAACACAGAAGCCCGGCTCGATTCCGGCCGGGCTTCTGTGGACTGGGGTGGCTAACGGGACTTGAACCCGCGACCCCCGCGACCACAACGCGGTGCTCTACCAACTGAGCTATAGCCACCATGTGTCTTCGGAAGAAGACAACTGAAAGATTATGTCACACGTCGAGACCGAACGACGACACGGCCGACGCCGACACGGCCTTGGCCTCGTCGCTCGTGGGACCCGGCTGCGGCACGAACACGGCGGCGCGGTAGTACGCGAGCTCGCGGATCGACTCCCGGATGTCGGCGAGAGCGCGGTGGCCACCGTTCTTCGCGGGGGCCTGGAAGTAGGCGCGGGGATACCAGCGGCGGGACAGCTCCTTGATGCTCGACACGTCGACGTTGCGGTAGTGCAGCCAGCGGTCGACGCGCGGCATGTACTTCGCGAGGAACATACGGTCGGTGCCGATGGTGTTGCCGGCGAGCGGCGCCTTGCCCTCGACCGGGGCGAAGCGCTGGATGTACTCGAGCGTCTGGAACTCGGCATCCGCGAGGGACACGCCGTGGGGGATCTCGTCGAGGAGGCCGGAGGACCGATGCATCTCGGTGACGAACTCTCCCATGTTGGCCAGAGCGGAGTCGTCGGGCTTGATGACGATCTGGAAGCCGGGGTCGAGCACGTTCAGCTCGAAATCGGTGACGACGACGGCGATCTCGACGAGTTCGTCGACCGCGAGGTCGAGCCCGGTCATCTCGCAGTCGATCCAGACGAGCCGGTCGTTCTCGGAGGCGTTTACCATCCCCACATCCTACTGAGGGGGTATGACACCGGGTCTGGTCCCCCAGACACGATTCGAACGTGTGACCGGCGGATTAGAAGGCCGCTGCTCTATCCACTGAGCTACTGGGGGTCTCGATCCAGGATATCGGTCGCGCCCGCGCGCCCGCACCAGCCCCTGGCGCCGCGGCGGGGACGGGCGTAGCCTCCCGGCGAACGAGAGCAAAGGAGCACTCATGTCAGACACCGCGACACGACGCCTCTGGGTGGCGTACGGCCCCGTGGGGGTCGTCGGCAAGATCCAGAAGGATGCCGAGGGCTACAGCGTGCATATGGCGGGCAAGGACGAGCGGCTCGGGGTCTATCCCTCGATGGAGATCGCGAAGAACGCCCTGCACGCCCATCTGAAGCCGGGCAGCGACCGTCCGGAGTTCCGGGAGCACTGATCCCCGCGAGCCGACGCCCCGTCCGCGAGACGAACACGCGGGCGGGGCGTCGGCGTGTCCGGCCCGCTCCCGTGCCCGGGGAGGGGAGCGGTGGCCCCGGCTCGGCGTCAGACGCGTGCCACGCGGCGAGACCGCGGTGCGGGTCGAGGGGTCGCGAGCAGGGGCATCGCGACGTGCACGAGCGGTCCGATGCCCAGCGCGAACACCACGGTGCCGATGCCCACCGTGCCGCCGAGCAGCCACCCGAGGACGAGCACCGACCCCTCGACGCCCAGTCGCGACGCCCAGATGGGCCACCCGAAGCGGCCGTGCAGGCCGGTCATCAGCCCGTCGCGGGGGCCGGGTCCGAAGTTCGCACCGATGTAGAGACCGGATGCCACGGCCACGAGCACGACGCCGACGACGAGCATCAGGGCCTGCGCCCAGAGGACGTCGGGGTGCGGCAGCACGCCCAGCGCGAGTTGGAGGCTCGTGCCCACCAGCAGGATGTTGGCGATCGTGCCGACGCCGGGCTTCTGACGCAGGGGGATCCACAGCAGGAGCACGCCGAGGCCGATGATGTTCGTCACCCAGCCGATCCCCACGCCCGTCACTCGCGAGACGCCCTGCGCGAAGACCGTCCACGGGTCGACGCCGAGGCCGGCTGCGACGGTGACGGCGCAGCCGATGCCGTAGAGGGCGAGTCCGATCAGGAGGCGGGTGAAGCGCGAGAACATGCCGCGATCCAATCATGAGATTGGATACACCAGTAGATGCCAATTCGGGTACGGTGGCCGCATGGATTCGCGCATCTCGGCTCGCGCCCTCGCGGCGGCCCTCGGTGGATGGCGGGGGAGCGGGCCCGCCTACGAGGCCCTCGCCGACGGCGTACGCCTGCTGTGCCTCGACAACCGGCTCGCCCCGTCGACGGCTCTCCCCGCCGAACGCGAACTCGCGGCCGCCCTCTCGTTGAGCCGCACGACGGTCGCCGCCGCGTATCGCAGCCTGCGCGAGACGGGGCACATCGAGAGCCTGCGGGGCAGTGGGAGCGTCACCCTGCCGTTGCGCCGCAGTGACCCCGGCCGCCTCGACGCGGACGCCGACGACATCGACCTGCAGCAGGCCAGCCCCGCCGCCTGGCCGGGTCTGCCCGCGGTCATCGCCGAGGCCGCGGCCCAGGCCCCGGCGCTGGTCGCCCGGATCGGTTACGACGTGGTGGGCGACCCGGCCCTGCGCGCGGAGATCGCCGACCACTACAGCCACCGCGGCCTCGTCACCTCCCCGGATCAGATCCTCGTCACGACCGGGGCGCAGAGCGCGATCCACCTGATCGCCTCGGTGCTGCTCGGGCGCGCGGACCGGGTGCTGCTCGAGACCCCGACCTACCCGCATGCCGCGGACGCGTTCCGTCGCGTCGGGGCGCGCCTCATCGGCGTTCCCGTGGACTCGGACGACGGGTGGGACCTCGAGCGTGCCGAGCAGAGCTTCGCGCGAGCCCTGCCCTCCCTGGCGTACCTGATGCCCGACTTCCACAATCCGACGGGTCGGACGATGAGCGCCGTCGAGGCGGAGGCCTTCCTCGCGGGCGCCCGCAGCGCCGGCACACTGCTCGTGCTCGACGAGACCACGGCGCAGCTCGACATCGACCGCGCCGGACGGGCCGCGCCCTTTCCGGACGACGACCGCATCATCCGGGTCGCCTCTCTGGGCAAGACCGTGTGGGGCGGTCTGCGCGTGGGCTGGGTGCGCGCGGCCCCCGACCTCGTGCGGCGACTCGCGAGCGGACGACCCGTGCACGATCTCGGGACCCCCGAACTCGAACAGGCGATCGCGACCCGACTCGTCCCGCGGCTCGAGGAGATCGCGCGCCAGCGGGGGGACCTGCTGCGTGCGGGACGCGACACCGTGCGCGCGGCGCTCACGAGCGCGTTCCCGGATTGGGACGTCCCGGAGGTCGACGGCGGCGTGTCGGTGTGGGTCGGCATCGGCGAACCCCTCAGCACGCCCCTGGTCATGAGCGCACGCTCTCGCGGCCTTGCCCTCTCGGCCGGATCGCGCTTCGCGGTCGAGGGAGGACACGATCGTCGGCTGCGCGTTCCGTTCACCGCGCCTCCGGCCACGCTCGAGCGCGCCGTCGAGATTCTGCGCGCCGCGTGGGATGACGTCCGAGGCGGGCGTGCGGCGGCGACGAGAGAGGACTTCGCCACCGTCGTGTGACGCGGCCATCAGCGGGGTGCACGGATGCCCCGGGCTCTGCGGCACGGCGACCTCAGCGGCCGTAGCGCAAGCACTCGACGGCCTCGTGGGAGGACCAGAACTCCCCGAGCCGACGGAACCCGCCGGAAGCCGCGTGGAAGCGCTCGGCCGTGTAGCGCCACCCGCCCTCCGCCGCGACCGCGCGGATGTGACCGACGACGATGCCGCGCGGATCGGCGATGCGCCACAGACCCGCGGCGACGTGCGTCGCCGCTCCCCACCCGGCCGAGCGCGGTGCCGGTGCGAGGTCGTTCCACAGTGCGGTGCTCATGCGCACACGGTACGACCGACCTCCGACATCGCTTCGGGCGCCGAGCAGAACGCGTCCTCCCCAGGGCGCCATTCGCTCGATCCGTCCACGGATCGGCGGAACGGGCCGACGAATCGGTGCCGTCTCGGGCGACTCTGGGCGTGGCTCCGGCATCCGTCGGGCACACGGATGCCGGAGCATCACCCACGTCGAGAGGACAACATCATGAGCGATCACATCACCCTGGTCGGCAACATCGTCGGCGAGCTCGAGGAGCGCACCAACCGTGGCGGCGGCGTGATCGCCGCTTTCCGCCTCGCCGTCAGCGAGAGGCGCTTCGACCGCGAGAAGAACGAGTGGGTCGACGCCCACACGAACTTCTACGGCGTCTCCGTCTTCGGCGAGTTGGGGGTGCACGCGCTGCGCTCCCTCCGCAAGGGACAGCGCGTGATCCTCAGCGGACGCCTGCGCCTGCGCGAATGGGAGACCGAGACGAAGCGCGGCGTGAGCGCCGACGTCGTGGCGGATGCGATCGGACACGACCTGCGATGGGGCGTGTCGAGCTTCGAACGAGCGGACAGGGCGTTCGCGCCGGCGGCCTCCGCACCGACGGACGCCGCCGGCTCTCCGGGGACGTCGGCGACCGACTCCGAGGGGTGGAGCCTGCCGGGTGCATCCCTCGAGCCCCGCGGCGCAGAGCGGAACGGGGGAGAAGCCGGCCCCGAGCCGGTCGGGGCCGGCGGCCGACTCGCGGAAGAGATCGCCGACGAGCAGGTCGCCGAGGTGACGCCGTTCTGATCACCCGCCCGAGAAATCCGCCCGCGTGCAGGGTGAATCGGCGCAACCCCGGGGTCCCCCGGAGAGGGCTGAGTGGTGGGGTCTCGGCGGGGAGTCGGGAGGAGAGTCAGGGCGGGGGCCTGTTCGAGGCATGCGGTGGAGGGGTCGAGCGCAGGGGCCGAGGGGAGCGGGCAGGCGGAGGGGGCGGCGGAGGGGCGATCGAGAGGATCCGTAGACTCGGGGCGTGTCTCGCCTTCTCGGACGATCCCTCGCCGCCCTGACCCTCGTGGCCGCGCTCGGCCTGGCGGGCTGCACCGGTGGCTCCCCGACGCCGCAGCCGAGCACGCCGACCACGACGTCCGCCGTGGCACCGGGCGGCGATGCGGCGACAGCGTCTCCGGACGCGACGGCGTCGCCCACTCCAGCGCCGTCGGCGACGAGCGAGGCGTCCCAGCGTCTCCCGCTGTTCACGCAGACCGTCGCGGCGGTGTGGACGGGGCCGAACCCCGTGTCCGGCCGCGCCTACATCGACGCGCTGACGACGGCGGGCTTCGACAAAGCCGCCATGCAGGTGACCGCGGACCAGTCCACGATCGGAAACGCCGCGGAGAGCATCGAGTTCGCCGTGCGAATCGGAGACCAGTGCCTCGTGGGGCAGGTCGGCCCCTCGATCGGAGACCCCGTGACCGCCGTCCTCCCCGGCCTGTCCGCCGGCGGCTGCCTCATCGGACAGACGCGGGCGATCGACTGGTAGTCGTCGCGAGCGCCGACAGGCGGAGCCCGACCGGAGGCCGCCGCGGACGCGGCTGCCCGGGCACGTCGGCTCCCCGGGTCGACGCCCCTAGACTGGAACGGTTATGGCCGAATACATCTACTCCATGGTCCGTGCCCGCAAGGCTGTCGGCGAAAAGCTCATCCTCGACGACGTCACGATGTCGTTCCTCCCCGGCGCCAAGATCGGCATGGTCGGCCCGAACGGTGCGGGAAAGTCCACGATCCTGAAGATCATGGCCGGCCTCGACACCCCGTCCAACGGCGAGGCGCGGCTCAGCCCCGGCTTTACCGTGGGCATCCTCATGCAGGAGCCCGAGCTCGACGACAGCAAGACCGTGCTGGAGAACATCCAGGACGGTGTCGCGATCAAGCCGAAGCTCGACCGCTTCAACGAGATCTCCGCCCTCATGGCCGACCCCGACGCCGACTTCGACGCGCTGCTGGCCGAGATGGGCACCCTTCAGGAAGAGATCGACGCGGCGGACGGCTGGGATCTCGACTCCCAGCTCGAGCAGGCGATGGACGCACTGCGCACGCCCCCCGCGGACGCCTCGGTCGTCCCGCTCTCCGGTGGTGAGCGACGCCGCGTCGCCCTGGCCAAGCTGCTGCTGCAGAAGCCTGACCTCCTGCTGCTCGACGAGCCCACCAACCACCTCGACGCCGAGAGCGTGCTCTGGCTCGAGCAGCACCTCAAGGCCTACAAGGGCGCCGTCATCGCCATCACCCACGACCGGTACTTCCTCGACAACGTCGCGGAGTGGATCGCCGAGGTCGACCGTGGTCACCTCTACCCGTACGAGGGCAACTACTCGACGTACCTCGACAAGAAGGCTCAGCGCCTCGATGTCCAGGGCAAGAAGGACGCCAAGCTCGCCAAGCGTCTGAAGGACGAGCTCGAGTGGGTGCGCTCGAACGCCAAGGGACGCCAGGTCAAGTCGAAGGCCCGTCTGGCCCGCTACGAAGAGATGGCGGCCGAGGCGGAGCGCACGCGCAAGTTGGACTTCGACGAGATCCAGATCCCCGCGGGTCCGCGACTGGGCAGCATCGTCATCGACGCGAAGAAGCTCGAAAAGAGCTTCGGAGACCGCTCGCTCATCAGCAACCTCAGCTTCAACCTGCCTCCCAACGGCATCGTCGGCGTCATCGGCCCGAACGGTGTGGGAAAGACGACGCTCTTCAAGACGATCGTCGGCCTCGAGCCCCTCGACGGCGGCACGCTGAAGATCGGCGAGACCGTCAAGATCAGCTACGTCGACCAGTCGCGCGCGAACATCGACCCCGAGAAGACGCTGTGGGAGGTCGTGTCCGACGGGCTCGACATCATCACGGTCGGTAAGACCGAGATCCCCTCGCGCGCCTACGTGTCGAAATTCGGCTTCAAGGGTCCCGACCAGCAGAAGAAGGCCGGCGTGCTCTCCGGCGGTGAGCGCAACCGCCTCAACCTCGCGCTCACGCTGAAAGAGGGCGGCAACCTGCTCCTCCTCGACGAGCCGACCAACGACCTCGACGTCGAGACCCTCAGCTCGCTCGAGAACGCGCTGCTTGAATTCCCCGGTTGCGCCGTGGTCATCACCCACGACCGGTGGTTCCTCGACCGCATCGCCACGCACATCCTGGCCTACGAGGGCACGGAGGAGCACCCCGACCAGTGGCACTGGTTCGAGGGCAATTTCGAAGCCTACGAGGCGAACAAGATCGAACGCCTGGGTGCGGATGCCGCCAACCCGTCGCGCTCGACGTACCGCAAGCTGACGCGTGACTGACGCAGACGCCCTCCCCATCTCGGGCCCCGCGACCGCGGGGCCCGAGCGGCTTCACGTGCCCATCCCGCTGCGGTGGGGCGACCTCGACGCCCTCGGGCACGTGAACAACACCTCGATGCTCAAGCTGCTCGAAGAGGCCCGGCTGCGCGCGTTCTGGCGCGGCGACGACGAGGGCGAGGCCCTGCCGACGGCGGTGTTCGACATGAGCGTGCTCGAGAGCGGGGGAGAGCGGGCGACCCTCATCGCCCGACAGGAGATCGAGTACCTGCGGCCCGTTCCCTACAGTCAGCGCCCCCTCGACGTGCGCATGTGGATCGGCGCGATGGGCGGCTCGAGCGCTGACATCTGCTTCGAGGTCTTCAGCCCGCTCGGCGACGCCGACCAGGTGCTTTATGCGCGCGCCACCGCGGTCGTCGTGCTCGTCGACACCGCGAGCGGTCGACCGATCCGCTGGAGCGAGACCGAGCGCTCCGCATGGGCGCCGTACGTCGGCGACCCGATCGTCTACCGTCGCCGCTCCACCAGGGGCTGATCCCCGCGGGCTTCCGGTCGGTCAGGCCACCCACGGGGCTCGTGACCGCACCGGAGCGGATTCACCGCCGCTCCCGCGCGCTCGCTCTCACGGCATCCCGCCCCGAGATCAGTCGCGCGGAACGCGCACCATGACCTCCTGCGCGACGCTCGCGAGGAGCACCCCCGAGCGCGTGTACACGCGGCCCGTCGACAGGCCGCGGCCGCCGCGGGCGTTCGGCGACTCCTGCACGTAGAGCAGCCAGTCGTCGACGCGTCCGGGGCGGTGCCACCACATCGCGTGATCCAGGCTCGCGACGCGCAGGCCGGGAGCGTTCCAGGCGACCCCGTGCGCGCGCAGGATCGTCTCCTGGATCGTGAGGTCGCTCAGGTAGGCCAGGGCCGCGCGGTGCACCGCGGGATCGTCGCCGATGGACCGGCGCAGCTTCATCCACACCGCCTGCTGCGGGACGTGCGGGCCCTCGACCGAGGCGTAGACGGGGGAGCTCACGTGCCGCACGTCGACGGGGCTCGCTGAGAGCATCCGCCGACTGATCGGGTGCAGCGCCTCGACGTCGACCGCGGCGACGTCCTCGGGAGCCGGGACGCCCTCGGGCATGGGCTCGAAGTGCTCCAGCCCCGGATCCTCGTCTTGGAACGACGCGATCATCGAGAAGATCGGCACACCCGACTGGAACGCCTGCGTACGACGGGTCGAGAACGACCGGCCGTCGTGGATGCGGTCGACCGAGAACGTGATCCCGTCGGCGGGGTCGCCGGGACGCAGGAAGTACCCGTGCATCGAGTGCACGGTGCGCTCGGGGGGAAGGGTGCGCGAGGCGGCGACGATCGTCTGCGCGAGCACCTGCCCGCCGTAGACGCGGCCGGTCGGCATGGCCTGCGACACGCCGGTGAAGATGTCTTCGGTGGTCCGGGCGCCGGCATCGCGGAGGTCGAGGACCGCGAGCAGCGACGCCACGGGATCGATGGCGTCGGTCACGCTGACTCCCGTTCCTGGCGCGGCGAGGGGCGCACCACTTGCTAGTTTAGAGCGGGTGTCCGCCCGCCTGTTGTTCCCCGACCCGCAGGCGGCAGCCGAC
Organism: Microbacterium sp. BWR-S6Y; assembly: GCF_041379845.1. Taxonomy (NCBI): domain Bacteria; kingdom Bacillati; phylum Actinomycetota; class Actinomycetes; order Micrococcales; family Microbacteriaceae; genus Microbacterium; species Microbacterium sp. BWR-S6Y. The sequence goes on along the minus strand of NZ_JBFECV010000010.1, from coordinate 19,975 downwards.
CTGCTCACCTTCGCCGGCCGCACGATCCGTCTCGGCGACGGAACCGTGCGTCTGCGCGCCCGTGACGGCGTCCTCGTCACCACCGCCGCGCCCCTGGCGCCACGCGGCCTGATGGACAGCACGCCCACCGTGCTCGGTCTGCGCGCCTCGGCGATCGACCCCGAGTTGGAGTGCGACCTCGTCGTCGAGGCGGCCGCGCTCCTCGCTGCTCCCGACGACGCGAACGCCGTCATCCTGCCCGACACGGCGACCTCGCCCGCGTGGGCCGGCATCTCGCCGCCGCAGGGCGGGTGGGAGCAGACGGATGCCGTCGACGCCGCCGTCCTGGCATCCCGGGCTCAGTACGGGGTCGCCGCGGTCGCCGACGCCCTGCCCGCCGACGCCGGGGAGGACGTCGTACGCGTGATCCGCGCGCAGGTGTGGGGTCAGCCCGACGAGGCCCTCGCCGGGCTTCCCCTCGGCGTCGCCTTGGCCGCCTTCGCCCTCGGCTTCATCGCGGGGGAGGAGCAGGCGCTCGTCCGCCGCAGCGGGGCCTGGACGCGGGTAAGTCTCGCGCGCGGCCACGTGCTCGTGCGCGGACCGGTCCGCTCCGGACTGACCGCGGTGCGGTCGACGGGGAGCTGATTCAGCCGACGCAAAGGAGTCGCCCCTATTCTGGTGGCAGCAAGGGGAGTACTCCCATCGCGATGCATCCGTCATCACGAGGCCACCGTTGGTCTCCGGGTGCGTCGGCCCCGTTGGGGCGGAGGAGACCTTGACGTCGCGGCAGCCTGCCGCCCGTCGAGAGGTTCTCTCATGGTCTCGTTCTCCCGTCTGTTCGATCTCGCGTCGAAGGCCGTCGACAAAGCATCGTCGTCGTCCGGATCCGCGTCGCGCCCCGCGGCCGGCGGGGGTCGCGATTGGCGTGACATGGTGCGCTCCGCCGCCGACGCGGTGACCGGCGACCGCCGGGCCGACGCATCGCCCATGCCCGCGTCCGGCCCCGACGCCCGGAGTCGATACGCGCCCCCGCGCGCGGGGGCGGCCGGCGAGATGCTCTCGCCCGACGACCGCGCCGCGATCGCCCGGTACGACTACCTGCTGCGCACCGCCGACCCCGACCGCGTCGAGCAGATGCACCGCGAGGCGTTCGCGCGTCTCACCCCGGCCCAGCGCGCGCACGTCCGGGAGCGGATGGATGCCGAGCTCTCGCCCCACGAGCGGCCCCGCTCCGACGCGCCCGACGACCTCGCGCGCACCGCGGCGCGGGCGGAGGCGGCGCGGCCGGGTCGCATGTCGTCGCTGCTCGCGAAGGCAGGAAAGGGTGGGCTGATCGGCGCGGGCGTCGTCGGTGCCGGCGGTCTGCTCGCGGCGGTTGCGGGCGGCGCGATCGTCAGTGCGGTCGCCGCCCCCCTGCTCGCCCAGGCGATGCAGTCCGGCATTGACTTCACGGGGCTGGCCGAGGGCGTCGACCTCGAAGCGATGGCATCCGGAGCCGACCTCGCGTCGCTCGCCGAGGGCACCGGCGTCGGGGAGTGGGCGGGGGGAGCCCAGGATGCCGTGACCGGAGCGGGAGAGCAGCTCAGCGGCTTCGGCGAGAGTCTGTCGAACTTCGACATCCCGGGGTTCGGCGACTTCCTCGGACGCTGACCGGGGGACGGGGCTCCGCGGGTCCGCGCGCGCTCAGTCGCTCGCGCGGACCGGGAGCCCCGTGTCGGGGCGACCGTTCTGCTGCGGGCCGATGCCGCGCGGCTCGAAGGTGTTGACCATGGCGTACGCGGCGCGTTCGAGGTAGTCCCAGAGCGGCGCCTCGAAGGCGGGAGGCAGCGCGATCTCGTCGACCGCCGCGCGCATGTGGCGCAGCCAGCGATCGCGCGCGTCGGGGTCGACGTGGAACGGCATGTGACGCATGCGCAGGCGCGGGTGGCCGCGGGTCTCGCCGTAGGTGGTCGGACCGCCCCAGTACTGCGCGAGGAAGAGGGTCAACCGCTCGGCGGCGGGACCGAGGTCTTCTTCGGGGTACATCGGCTTGAGCACCTCGTCGGAGGCGACGCCGCGGTAGAACGCATCCACGAGGCGACGGAAGGTGTCCATGCCCCCGACCTGGTCGTAGAAGCTGACGGGCTCGCTCACGGGGTGTCCTTCTCGTCCGCGCGGACCGCCGGCGGGGTGGGTTTGGGCTGATCGGTTCCGGGGGCGTCGGGGAGGTTGACGACGGCGGTCGGCGTGTCGTCGCGGACGGCCTTCTTCGTGACGGGCGTCGCGGTGTCGGAGGTGCGGTCCTCGACGGTCTCGACGACCTCGACCTTGCGACCACGCGGCCGCCACCGGGGGCGGTCCGCGCCCGCGGGGATCTGCGTCTCCTTCGTTTTGGGCGGGTGCGCGCCGCGCACGCTCTGCGCCCCCTCGGGCCCGGTGAGCATGATCGAGTTCAGCTGCGGAAGGGCGATGCCCATCGCGTCGATCGCGCGCTTGAGACGGGCGCGCAGTTCGCGCGCGACGTCGTCTTTCGCGCTCGAACGCGTCTTCATCACGAGGCGGATGACGAGGGCGTCGCCGCTGATGGACTCGAGGCCCCAGATCTCGGGCTGCTCGATGATGCGCGAGCGCCACTTGGTCTCTTTCGCCATCGTCTTCGCGGCACTCAGCATCGCCTTCTCGACGTCGTCGATGTCGGCGTCGACCGGCACGGCGAGGTCGATGATCACGCGCGACCATCCCTGCGACATGTTGCCGATGCGGGTGATCTCGCCGTTGCGGACGTACCAGAGCGTGCCGTTCACGTCGCGCACGTGGGTGATGCGCACGCTGACGAACTCGACGATCCCTGTCGCGAGTCCGAGGTCGACGACGTCACCGATGCCGATCTGATCCTCGGCGACGATGAAGATGCCGTTGAGCACGTCTTTGACGATGTTCTGCGCGCCGAAGCCGAGGCCCGCACCGACCGCGGCGGTGAGCAGCGTCAAGGACGCCAGGGCGTTCGGCGCCACGATGCCCGCGATCCACACCAGAGCGACGATCACGAGCACGACGTTGACGATGTTCTGCAGGATGGTGCCGAGCGTGCGGGTGCGCTGCACGAGGCGCACCGCGCTCAGCGGCGAGCGGTCCAGGGCCTGCGTGTCGTCAACGCGCGCCTTGACCTTCGCGCCGTTGACGATGCGGTCGACGACCCGGCGGATCACCAGGCGCAGGATCCACGCGGCGACGGCGACGCCGACGACGATCCCGAGGATCTGCAGGAGCACGCCGCCGAAGTCGAGCAGCCGGCCGCCGATCCACGTCCAGGTGTCGAGGTTGGCGAGGTCCGACGGCGAGGTGATCGTGGGAGACGGACTGGGGGAGGGATTTTCGGCGAGAACGAACATCGGATTCAGACTAACGACGGATGCCTCGGCGCCGGCTGAGCGTCGAGGCATCCGTCCGATCGGGACCGGGTCCGTGCGGAAGAAGGGTCAGGCGTCCCGCGAGCGCAGCGCGAGCCACCCGAGGGCGAGCGGACCGACGACCCACCCCGCCAGCGTGAGAGCGGGCTCGAGGAGGTCCTCGCCGCCGGGCTGCGTCAGGGCCCCCGCCGCGTTGACGGGAAGGTATTTCGCCGATTCCACGATCCACATCCACTCCGGACCCGCGATCGAGAAGAGGCTCAGCACGATGGGCAGGACGAACAGCACGCCCACCGTGACGGCGATCGCCCCCGCGCCGCTGCGCAGCAGGAAGCCGAAGCCGAGGCCCATCAGCGTGAAGCACGCCATCGACAGCGCGCCGAGCGCGAGCGGCACGAACGAGTCGAGGGGAGACGCCCAGTCGATCCCCGTGCTCGTGAACGGCGCGGTGAGCACGATCGCGACGGCGTAGATGACGACCGCGGTGAGCATCATGGTCACGGCGACGACCAGCGCCTTCGCCAGCAGCACGGCTCCGCGGCGCGGTTCGGCGGTGAGGGTGGAGCGGATCATGCCGGTGGAGTACTCGCCGGTCACGACGATCGCTCCGAGGATCCCCGCGACGAGCATCGTGAACTGCGTGGGGGCGAGGATGACGTTCGTCGGCGCCATCCCCCCGCCCATGCCGCTGGTCGCCAGGGCGATGAGCAGGGACATGCCGACGGACATGGCCGCGGTGACCCCGAGCGACCACCAGGTCGAACGTAGGGTGAGCACCTTGATGGCCTCGCTGCGCAGCAGGTGCGGGAAGCTGAGGCGGTGCGCCGTGGTGTGCGTGGCCCGACGGGGGCCGGCGAGCGTGGTCATGCGATCTCCTTGGTCTTGTACTCGACGGCGTCGTCGGTGAGGGCGAGGTAGGCGTCTTCGAGGGAGCCGACGCGCGGGCTGAGTTCGTAGAGGGGGATGCCGTGGGCGGCGGCGATGTCGCCGACCGACTGCGGCGTGATCCCGGTGATCTGCGCCGCACCCGGCTCGACGGCCGAGACGGTGGCATCCGGGATCTCCAGGGCGGCGACGAGCTCGCTCAATCGCGGTGAGCGGACGAGGAGCGTCGTCGTGGTCCAGGTGCGGACGAGCTCCGGGAGGGGCGCATCGGCGAGCACCCGGCCGCGCCCGAGCACGATCACATGGTCCGCGGTCTGCGACATCTCGCTCATGAGGTGGCTCGACAGCAGGACCGTCCGGCCTTCGGCGGCCAGGTGCCGCACGAACTGCCGCACCCACCGCACGCCCTCGGGGTCGAGGCCGTTGACGGGTTCGTCGAGGATGAGGGTGTGCGGGTCGCCCAGCAGGGCCGCGGCGATGCCCAGCCGCTGCCCCATACCGAGCGAGAAGCCGCCCGCGCGCTTGCCGGCGACGGAGCCGATCCCGGTGAGCTCGATCACCTCGTCGACCCGCCGGCGACCGATGCCGTGCGTCGCCGCCATGGCGCGCAGGTGATCGCGCGCCGAGCGTCCGGTGTGCACGGCCTTGGCATCCAGCAGCACGCCGACCTCGGTGAGGGGCGAGCGCAGCTGCCGGTAATCCTGCCCTCCGACGGTGACCCGCCCGGCTGTCGGCCGGTCGAGACCCACGATCATGCGCATCGTGGTGGACTTGCCGGCGCCGTTCGGGCCGAGGAAGCCCGTCACACGGCCCGGGGCGACGGTGAACGACACGCCGTCGACGGCGGTCTTGTCGCCGTATCGCTTGGTGAGGTTGTCTGCAACGATCATGCCTCCACGCTACGAAGGCACCCCCGCGCACCGCGTCCGCCGAGAGGATGACCCGCGTCGCCGCGCGGATGATCCCCGAGACGACGAATGCCCCCTCCCGGAGGAGAGGGCATTCGACGGGGATGCCGATCAGGCGGCGTCGCGCTCCTGCACGGCCAGCGCGCGCTCGACGCCGGCGAGGTTCTCACCGACGAGTCGGCGCAGCGCCGGGGCGGCGTCGGCGTGCTGCGAGAGCCACTGGCGCGTCGCGTCGCGCAGCGCCGTGTTCGCCAGCGCGGCGGGGTACAGACCCACGATCAGGTACTGGGCGATCTGGTAGCTGCGCGACTCCCAGATCGGCAGCAGCATCGCGAAGTACGGCTCGACGAAATCGGCGAGCACGTCGACCGTCGTCGGGTTGGTGAACCCGGCTGCGGTCGAACGCACGATCGTGTTGGGGGCGTCGGATCGCTCGATGAGCGAGTCCCACGCCTGCTGCTTGGCCTCGTGCGAGGGCAGCGACGCCTTCGCCATCGCGGCGAACTCGCCGCCCTTGGCCGTGTTGTCGGCCGCACGCGCCGCGTCGATGTCGGCGGAGGTGACCACTCCCGCCGCGGCGAGCGAGACGAGCAGCTGCCACGACAGGTCGGTGTCGATCTCGAGTCCCTCGAGGGTCGTCGAGCCGTCGCGCAGGGCCTTCACCGTCTCGGCGTGCGCCGGGGTGGATGCCGCCGACGCGAACGCCGTGACGAACTGCAGCTGGCTGTCGCTGCCGGCCTCGGCCGCCTGGGCGAGCTCCCACAGTCCGTCGGCCACGCGGGCGCGTGCCGCGTCGCGGGTCGCCGGGGCGACGTAGGAGTTCGCCGCCTGCTGAAGCTGCGCGAGCGTCGTGCGCACCGTGGTCGACTCGGTCTCGGAGCCGATGTTGCGCAGCACGAGGTCGAGGTAATCGGTGGCCGAGGCCTCGGCATCCCGCGTCTGGTCCCAGGCCGCGCCCCACACGAGCGAGCGCGCGAGCGGGTCGGAGATGTCCTTGAGGTGGGCGATCGCCGTCGCGAGCGAGCGCTCGTCGAGACGGATCTTCGCGTAGGCGAGATCGTCGTCGTTGAGCAGGACGAGGTCGGGACGACGGATGCCGCGCAGTTCGGCGACCTCGGTGCGGTCGCCGTCGACGTCGAGCTCGACGTGGTGCACGCGCTCGAGCGCTCCGGCGTCGTTCAGCGAGTAGAAGCCGATGCCGAGGCGGTGCGGACGGATCGTGGGGTAGTCGCTCGGGGCGGTCTGCACGATCGCGAAGCGCGAGATGGTGCCGTCGGCGCCCTCTTCGATGAGCGGGGTGAGGGTGTTCACGCCCGCGGTCTCGAGCCACTTCTTCGCCCAGTCGCCGAGGTCGCGTCCGCTCGTGGTCTCGAGCTCGGTGAGCAGGTCGCCCACCTCGGTGTTCGACCACTGGTGCTTCTGGAAGTAGGCCGCGACACCCGCGAAGAACTGCTCGATGCCGACCCAGGCGGCCAGCTGCTTGAGCACCGATCCGCCCTTGGCGTAGGTGATGCCGTCGAAGTTGACCTGCACGTCTTCGAGGTCGTTGATCTCGGCGACGACCGGGTGCGTCGAGGGGAGCTGATCCTGGCGGTAGGCCCAGGTCTTCTCCATCGCGTTGAAGGTCGTCCAGGCGGCCTCCCACTCGGTGGCCTCGGCCGTGGCGATGGTCGACGCCCACTCGGCGAACGACTCGTTGAGCCAGAGGTCGTTCCACCACTTCATGGTCACGAGATCGCCGAACCACATGTGGGCGAGCTCGTGCAGGATCGTGACGACGCGGCGTTCCTTCACGGCATCCGTCACCTTGGAGCGGAAGACGTAGGTCTCGGTAAAGGTCACCGCACCCGCGTTCTCCATCGCGCCCGCGTTGAACTCGGGCACGAAGAGCTGGTCGTACTTGGCGAAGGGGTAGGGGAAGCCGAACTTCTCCTCGAAGTAGGCGAAGCCCTGGCGGGTCTTCTCGAACACGTAGTCGGCGTCGAGGTACTGCCACAGGCTCTTGCGCGCGAAGACGCCGAGGGGGATGACGCGGCCGTCGGCGCTCGTCAGTTCGCTGTAGGTCGCCTCGTAGGGGCCGGCGACCAGCGCCGTGATGTACGACGAGATACGCGGGGTCGCGGGGAAGTCCCAGCGCGCGACGTCTCCGTCGAGGGCGACCGGCTCGGGGGTGGGGGAGTTGGAGACGACCTTCCAGCGCGCGGGAGCCGTCACCGAGAAGGTGAACGCGGCCTTGAGGTCGGGCTGCTCGAACACCGTGTACATGCGACGCGAGTCGGGCACCTCGAACTGCGAGTAGAGGTAGACCTCGCCGTCGACGGGGTCGACGAAGCGGTGCAGCCCCTCACCGGTGTTGGTGTACTCGCAGTCGGCTTCGACGACGAGTTCGTTGGTGGCTTCGAGGCCGTCGAGCGCGATGCGCGAGTCGGCGAAGACGGTCGCGGGATCGAGCGAGCGACCGTTCAGTGTGACCGCGTGCACCTCTCGGGCGATGAGGTCGATGAAGGTCGACGCGCCCTCGGTCGCGGCGAAGGTCACCGTGGTGCGCGAGGAGAACACCTCGTCTCCGCGGGTCAAGTCGAGCTGCACGTGATACTCGTGCGTGTCGACGATCGCGCGGCGCTCCTGCGCCTCGATGCGGGTCAGGTTCTCTCCTGGCACTGGCGTTCTCCCGGGGATGAGGGTGGGATCGTCGCGGATGACGCGCCGGCGTGGGTGACGACGGACGCCGTCGGCGACGACGACAACCACATAAGCCTAGTGTCGAGATACCCCCCGTCCGGGCTGTGCGGGCAAGTGCGAAGATGTCTGCGTGAGCACGACCGATACGGACACCAGCCCTGAGACCGTCCTCTATGCCTCGCCCGCGGCGGCATCCGGACCCAAGTGGGTCGAGACGCCCGTCGCGTACGACGGCATCCTCCTCGCCGGCTTCGGCGGTCCCGAGGGACAGGACGATGTCATCCCGTTCCTGCGCAACGTCACGCGCGGGCGCGGCATCCCCGATGAGCGCCTCGAAGAGGTCGCCCACCACTACCGTCACTTCGGCGGCGTGAGCCCCATCAACCAGCACAACCGCGAGCTCAAGGCCGCGCTCGAGGCCGAGATCGCCAAGCGCGGGCTGAACCTCCCCGTCTACTGGGGCAACCGCAACTGGGAGCCCTATCTCGAAGAGGCGGTGACCGAGGCGGCCGAGGCCGGCGACACGACGCTGATCGCGATCGCCACGAGCGCCTACAGCTCCTTCTCGAGCTGCCGTCAGTACCGCGAGGACTATGCCCGCGTGCTCGAGGCGACCGGTCTCGGCGAGACGGTGACGATCGACAAGGTGCGTCAGTTCTTCGACCACCCGGGCTTCGTCTCCACCTTCGTCACGGGCGTGACCGAGGCGGTCTCGGCGTACGTCGCCGAGGGCATCGCCCCCGAGAAGATCCGCGTGCTCTTCTCCACGCACTCCATCCCCACCGCCGACGCCGAGCGTTCGGGTCCCCGCGACGTCGACTTCGGCGAGGGCGGGGCGTACGAGGCCCAGCACAAGGCCGTCGCGGCCTTCGTCATGGCCGAGGTCGCCGCCGCCGTGGCCGACGTCGAATGGGAGCTCGTCTACCAGTCCCGCTCGGGCCCGCCCACGCAGCCGTGGCTCGAGCCCGATGTGAACGACGTCATCGCCGAGCTTCCCGGTCGCGGGGCCGAGGCCGTCGTCATCGTTCCGCTCGGCTTCGTCAGCGACCACATGGAGGTGCTCTGGGACCTCGACACCGAGGCGATGGAGGCCGCCGAAGAGGCGGGCATCAAGGCCGTGCGCACGCCCACCCCGGGGATCGACCCCGCGTACGTGGCGGGCCTGATCGACCTGGTCGAGGAGCGCCTCAACGGCACCCCGAAGGCCGAGCGTCCGCACCTCACCGACCTCGGTCCCTGGTACGACGTGTGCCGTCCCGGGTGCTGCGAGAACATCCGCGCGGGCTTCAAGCCCGTCGCCGCGGGTCTGCGTCCCTGACGGCCCTCGACACCGCCCGTCCCCTCCCGGGCGGGCGATGTCGTCATCCGCGCCCGCCGTGTCGGCGGCCCTCAATAGGATTGGCCCCATGCGCATCCACATCGGCACCGATCACGCCGGTCTCGAGTTCTCCACCCAGATCCAGCACCACCTCGCCGCCCAGGGGCACGAGGTCGTCGACCACGGTCCGATCGAGTACGACCCGCTCGACGACTACCCGGCGTTCTGCATCCGTGCGGCGCAGGCCGTGGTGCGCGATCAGGCGGCGGGCGTCGACGCCCTCGGCGTCGTGTTCGGCGGCTCCGGCAACGGAGAGCAGATCGCCGCGAACAAGGTGCTCGGCGTGCGCGCCGCCCTGGTGTGGAACATCTCGACCGCCGAGCTGGCCCGCGAGCACAACGACGCCAACGTCATCTCGATCGGTGCGCGCCAGCACACCTTCGACGAGGCCGCGTCGTTCATCGACCGGTTCATCGCCACGCCGTTCTCGGGAGAAGAGCGGCACGCGCGTCGCATCGGCCAGCTCGCAGCGTTCGAGCAGGACGGCGTGCTGCTGCCCGACCCGCGCGGCGGCGAGAGCGGCAACACCTTCACCGACGCCAGCGACTCCTTCGACCCCGAGGCAGGCTGATGCCCGAAGGGCATTCCGTCCACCGCATCGCGCGTCAGTTCGACCGCAACATCGTCGGACGCGTGGTCGCGGCATCCAGTCCGCAAGGGCGTTTCGCCGAGGGCGCCGAGGTGATCGACGGCCGCGAGGCCCTCGAGGCGCGGGCCGTCGCGAAGCAGATGTTCGTCCGCTTCGACGGCGACGTGTGGCTGCGCGTGCACCTCGGCATGTACGGCGCGTGGGACTTCTCGGGCGACGTCTCGGTCGATGCGACCATCGCGTCGTCGAACGGCCAGATGGGGCAGACCAATCAGCGCGGCACGGTCGTCGACGAGGCGATCATGGATGCCGCGGGCGAGAACTCCCTGAGCTCGATCGGCGCTCCGCGGCGTTCCCGCGTGCGCATGTCGGAGCAGACGACCGGCCTCGAGGAGCAGTCGGAGTGGCCGCCACCGCCGGTCGGTGCGGTGCGCCTGCGGCTGCTCACCGAGACGACGTGCGCCGACCTGCGCGGGCCCACCGCGTGCGTGCTGCAGACGCCCGACGAGGTGCAGGCGACGATCGACAAGCTGGGACCCGACCCGCTGGTCGACGACCTCGCCGAGGGCGAGGAGCGCTTCACCGCGACGGTGAAGAAGAAGCCGACGCCGATCGGCCTCCTGCTGATGGACCAGTCCGTCGTGAGCGGCATCGGCAACGTGTACCGCGCCGAGATCCTCTTCCGCGCGCGCCAGAATCCGCACACGCCGGGTCGCGACGTGCCCGAGGAGGTCGTGCGCGAGATGTGGCGCGATTGGGCGAGGCTTCTGCCGATCGGCGTCGAGACCGGCCAGATGATGACGATGGACGACCTCGATCCGGCGGCCTACCGCCGCGCGATGGCGCGCCGCGCCGACCGTCACTGGGTCTACCACCGCGAGGGTCTGCCGTGCCGCGTGTGCGGAACGGCGATCGTGATGGAGGAGGCGGCCGGGCGCAAGCTCTACTGGTGCCCGAGCTGCCAGGCGTGAGGGCCCGGTGTCGGTCCCGTCGATGCGCTCAGGGAACTCGGCGCGCCCCGCGTCTGGTCACTGAGGCTGTCGAGGCGAGCGTCGGGAAGCGCGCGGTCGCCGCGTCTGCCGGAGCGAGCAGCGAGCCCGTTCTAGGCTGATCCGGTGCGTCAGAACCCCAGCTTCGCGATGACCGACGTCGACGAGATCCGTCGCCTCATCGACCTCAACCCGTGGGTGACCCTCGTCAGCCACACCGATGACGGGCTCGTCGCCTCGCACTACGCCGTCATGCTCGACGACACCCGCGACGATCTCACGATCGTCGGGCACGTCGGAAAGCCCGACGACGCGATCCTCGGCCTCGGGGAGCGTGAACTCCTCGTCGTCGTGCAGGGGCCGCACGGGTACATCACGCCGCGGTGGTACGGCGACGTCCCCGCGGTGCCGACGTGGAACTTCGTCTCGGCCCACCTGTCCGGCATTCCGGAACTGCTCGCGCCCGAGGAGAACCTGCGCGTGCTCGAGCGCCTCGTCGACCGCTTCGAGGGCGACGACGACGACGCGCGCGGCCTCTACGCCCTGCCGAACGACGCGGCGTTCGTCGAGCGCCTCGAGCGCGGGACGGTGGGGTTCCGTCTCACGCCGACCCGGGTGACCGCGAAGCGCAAGCTCAGTCAGAACCGCAGCGCCGACGTCGTCGAAACGATCATCGACGGTCTCTCGTCGCACAACGCCCCTCTCGCCGCCGAGATGCGGCGCGCGGCCGACGCGCGGGTGCGCCCGTGATCGGGGAGGAGGCCGGGTTCGTCCGCGCCGTGCGCGTCGCCGGTCCCGGACGCGAGCTGCTCCCGACCGACGAGCCGGTCGATCTCGTGCTCGCGGGCGGCCGGATCATCGACATCGCCCCCACGGGCAATCTCCGCCCGACGGGTCCGGTGATCGAGGGAGAGGGCGGCTGGCTGCTCCCCGGCCTCTGGGATCACCACGTGCACGCGCTGCAGTGGGCGCTGGCGGCCGATCGCGTGCCGCTCGGCGAGGTCGCGTCGGCGCGCGACGCCGCGGCGATCATGGCGCTCGCCCCGGTCGCGGACGGGCGGCGCGTCGGCTCCGGGTTCCGCGACGGCCTGTGGCCCGACGCACCGAGCCTCGCCCTGCTCGACGACGCCTGCGGAGAGGTGCCCACCTACCTCATCAACGCGGACGTCCACAGCGTCTGGATGAACGCGGCCGCCTTCCGTCGCGAGGGCTTCGCCCCCGTGGCATCCGGAGTCCTCGTCGAGGAGGACGCCTTCGAGATCTCGCGTCGCCTGAACGCGGTGGAGCCGAATGCCGCGGACGCGGCGGTCGAGCGGATGGCCCGGGCGGCCGCCGCGCGCGGCATCGTCGGCATGGTGGATCTCGACATGACGTGGAACGACGAGCCGTGGCAGCGCCGTGCCGCGCGCGGCTTCGACACGGTACGCGTGTCGTACGGCACGTATCCGCAGCACCTCGACCGCGCGATCGCCGAGGGACTGCGCACGGGAGACCCGGTGCGCGGCGCTCGGAACGATCTCATCCGCGTGGGGCCGCTCAAGGCGATCACCGACGGCTCCCTGGGCACGCGGACCGCGGCGTGCGCGCACCCGTACCCGGGAGACCCGGGCAACCACGGGCTCCTGACCGTGTCGCCCGCCGACCTGGTCGACATGATGACGCGGGCCACCGCCGCGGGCCTGGAGTGCGCGATCCACGCGATCGGCGACGTCGCCAACAGCCACGCCCTCGACGCCTACGCCGTGACAGGTGCGACCGGGACGATCGAGCACGCGCAGCTGGTCGCCCACGCCGACATCCCGCGTTTCGCCCGCCTGGGCGTGGCGGCGAGCGTGCAGCCCGAGCACGCTCTCGACGACCGCGACATGACGGATGCCATCTGGGCCGACCAGTCCGCGCAGCCCTACCCGCTGCGGGCCCTCGCCGACAGCGGCGCCAACCTCCGGTTCGGCTCCGACGCGCCGGTCGCGCCTCTCGATCCGTGGGCGGCGATGGCCTCCGCGGTGTTCCGCACGCGCGACGGGCGCGAGCCCTGGCAGCCCCACCAGCGGGTGGGCATCGAGACCGCGATCGCGTCGTCCACCGCCGGCGGGTCCACGTCTGCGGCTCAGATCGCCCCCGGCGCGGTCGCCGACCTCGTGATCGTCGGCGCCGACCCGCTGAGCGTCGACGAGCGCGCTCTGCGGTCGATGCCCGTGCGCACGACGCTGCTCGCCGGTCGGGTGACGCACGGGGGCTGACCGTCTCCCGCGCGGCCGGCCCTCCACGCCGAGCGCGCACGCAGACGACGACGGGGGCGGTGCTCACGCACCGCCCCCGTCGTCTGATCGTCTTACGCGGCCAGGTGCGCGAAGAGGAACCAGCGGTCCTTGTCGAGGCCGCGCTTGATCTCGATCGCGACATCCTGGCTCGACATGTCGATCTCGTCGAGGCCTTCGATGGCGGCCTCGATGTCGACGAGCACGGCGTCGATGTCGGCGATCACCGCGCGGATGACGACGTCGGACTGCGCGAATCCGGCGGGCACCTCGGTGGCCTTCGCCTTGGCGGCGACGGTCGACAGACGCGAGTCGATGGGCAGGCCGAGGGCGACGATGCGCTCGGCGGCGAGGTCGGCCCACTCCTGCGCGTGCGCCACGACGGAGTCGAGCAGCTCGTGCACGCCGATGAAGTTCGCGCCGCGCACGTGCCAGTGCGCCTGCTTGCCGTTGACGACGAGCGCCTCGAGGCCGATCACGACGGGGGAGAGGAACTGGGCGGTGCCGGCGGCCATCGTCGGGTCGACGGTGGTGGCGGCGGGGGTCTGAACGGTGCTCATGTCTGCTCCTTGTCGCAGTGAACGAAGTCTGTTGAATGCAACGCTACTCACGCCCCCGCATTCCGCAAGCAAGATGAGGCTCGGCTAAATCCCCGGTGAGCAGGCAATCCTTACCTTCCCTCCACCCGGCGGCGGTGAAGGCCGATCCCGCACCCGAGGGCGAGAAGACCCGCGACGAGAAGGGCCGTCGACGGAGCTGCCGCGGCGCCGGTCAGGGGCAGGACGCCGTGCAGATCCGGCCCCGACACGCCCTCGCCGACGGCCTGCGTCAAACGGACCGAGGGGGTGACCAGAGCCTCGCCCCGGCGCGAGGCGTTGGGGGCTCCGGGATTCAGTCTCAGCGCGACGTCAACGCGGAGCGTCGCACCGGGGGCGATCGGATCGCTCACCCACTCGCCGCCCGGGTCCACCGCTGCGTCATCCACGACGAGTCGGAGATGTTCTGCCAGCTCACGATCCGTCGGGACCTCACCCCGCGGGGCCGCATCGATGCGGATCCCCGCGCGCGCGGCATCCGTGCTCCCGTTGCGGATCCACAGGACCGACGTGACGGACCCGCCCGGGACGAGCGGCGCATCGGAGCGGAACAGCGACACGGCACCGCCGGGGGTGAACGTCTTGCCGTCGACGCTGAGCAGCAGCCGCGCGTCCGCCGCGCCGGTCGCCGCCTCGGCGGGAGCGGGAGAGCCCACGGATGCCACGATGCCGGCCACGAGCACGACGACGAGGCCGAAGGTCGTCCGGCGACGTCGCCGGGACCGGCTCGATCGGGCGAGATCGAGGATGAGCAGCGCTCCACCGTATCCGACGATGAGCACTCCCGCCGACGCGATCACCGCGCCGCGGGCCTGCCCCCCGAACAGTGCCGCCGGGTACCCGAGGTACGGGATTGCGAGGACGACGGAGCCGCGGAGCTGTTCCCGTTGCACCGGGGGATCGTCGAGGTCGTTCGCATCACCCCGGGTGATGAGCAGTCGATCGCCCCCGGTGCTCGACGTCGTCCCCACCACGCGGTGGGTGACCACAGCGGGATCGCCGGATCGGATCTGGTAGGTCACGACGTCACCGACGCGCACCTCCTCGAACGCGACCGGCTTGACCGCGATGAGGCTGCCCGGCGGCATCCCCGGTCGCATGCTCCCGGTCAGGATCGTGTACGTCTGCGCGCCGAGGAGCAGGGGCACCACCACGGTGAAGAACGCGAAGGTCGACACGACGACGAGGACCGCCGTCGCCAGGACGCTCCGCGCCCGCCGCCACCCCCGGTTCGGGTGCGCGGCGGTGTCTAGGCGCCGGTCGCGCCTGAGTCCTACGCCGACTGACACTTCAGGCCTCCCGCGAGTCCGCTCAGCAGGCTTCCGGCGAGCACGATGTTCTGACGGCTGCTCGGCGGCGAACTCCAGCCCTGGTTGAGCGCGGTGACCGTGACGTACACCGACCCGCCCGTGAGCAGGCTCCCCAGCACCAGCAGCAGGTTGTTCAGCGTCGACCCCGTCACGTCGTAGCTGGTCTCGGGCTGGTTCGCCGCGAGCTCTGCGGTCGAGGAGGTGATGGTGTTGGCGAGGACGACGCGATAACCCGTCGCCCCGTCCACCGCCGGCCACGAGATTCGGGCGGCCGGCGGCGACGACGTCGTGGTCTGACACGTGGCTGCGGGGGCGGTCAGCGAGCCGGCGGAGAGCGTGAACGACGGCGCCGGAACGGACACCTGCCACGCCGCTGCGGCAGGACCGGTCCCGGGGACGACGATGACGGCGATCAGCGCGAGCACGGCGAGGAGGAGAGAGCCCCGCCCACGCCGGTTCACGACACCACCTGGTCGGCCGTTACGGTGATCGTCGGCGCGACCGCCTTGCCCTGCACCGACGGCGGCGCCGTCGTCGCCAGGGTCACCCGGAGGCAGAGGTCGACGCTCTGCCCGGGGGACAGGCCTCCGGCGGGGGAGTACCCGGTGGGGCCGAGCGGAGTGCCCGTTCCGCAGGCCCCGACGTACACCTGGGTCGTGACGTAGGGAGCGAGATCGGCCGAGACGGCGGGAGAAGCGCTCAGGCGCCAGCGCAGTGTCGTCCCGCCGGCCGCGGTCTCGGTGACGCGCAGCGTCGCCGTATCACTCGCGCGTCCGGGATACAGCGGCTTCCACGCCGTCCACGCTCCGACCCATTCCGTCGACAGGTCGAAGGAACCCGCGGTGAGGGCGCCCGCCGTGAGCGCCGTGCGGCTCTGCCAGAGGGCGTGTGCCGTCGATGTTCCGAAGACGACGAGCCCGGCGACCGTCAGCGCGGCGGCCCACTGCAGCCGTCGCGAGACGGCGTCGGCTCGCGTGCGCACGGGACGCGCGTCAGCTGGATGCCTGCGTGAGCGTGAACGCGATGTCGTTGAGGTTGACGCTTTGCGTCGCCCCCGCGCGTCCGGTCGTGCCGGGCTTGAAGGTGACCGTGAGGGTCGCCGTCGCCGCACCGCTGTTGGCGGAGGTCAGCCGGTAGGTGTTGGCGCTGGTGGCGGTGCCGTAGCTGGCGACCGACAGCACGACGTCGAGGTTGCTGCCCAGTGCGCCGGATGTGAAGGTCGAGCCCACCTCGGCCTTGAGATCGGCGGCGATCGTGTTGCCCACGAGGGTCACATCGATCGGCTGCGTCAGCGTCAGGACGTCTCCCGGCACGATCTTGACCGTCGTGAGGTTGGCGACCGGCTGCGCCGTTCCGAGCACGCCCTTGAGGGTCCAGGTGCCCGCCCCGAGCGAGAGGTTCAGATCGCCGGCGCTGACGGGGCCCGCGGTGAGGGCCGTCTGCGTGGACCAGTACGCGTACGAGCCTCCCCCCACCGAGAGCAGGGCCGCTCCGACGGTGATGATCGCGATCGCCGTCGTGCGGCGATGGCGACGGACGGGGCGCTGTGCGCGGGAGGCGCGGGTGGCGGGTGCTGTTTCGAGTGGCATGCTGACTCCTGGGACACGGCGACGGTGTTGCGACCGAAGCTAGAGCGGCGCACTCCCCGGACCGCTACCGAATCCACGGCCGGGGCTACGGATGCCTGCCGGACTCAGTAGTCGCCAGTAGTGCGCCGGTGCGGATAGCCTCGCTGCATGCCGATCGCCCCCGACGCCTCCGTCCTCGCCCTCGAGGGCGCCACGCCCTCCGTGCACGACACCGCGTTCGTGGCATCCGGGGCTCGCGTCGTCGGTGACGTGCGGCTCGAGGAGGGCGCGAGCGTCTGGTACAACGCCGTGCTGCGCGGCGACAGTGCGTCGATCGTGGTCGGGGCGCGCAGCAACCTGCAGGACAACGTCTCGGTGCACGTCGACGCCGGTCACGGCGTCGTGATCGGAACCGACGTCTCGGTGGGGCACAACGCCGTCGTGCACGGGTGCGAGATCGGCGACGGGTCGCTCATCGGCATGGGGAGCGTCGTCTTGTCGGGGGCGCGGATCGGGGCGGGATGTCTGATCGCCGGGGGAGCGGTGGTGCTCGAGGGGACCGTGGTGCCCGACGGTTCGCTCGTCGCGGGCGTGCCGGCGAAAGTGCGCCGCGCGCTCACCGATGACGAACGCGGCGGACTCCTCCGCAACGCGGAGACGTACCTGCGGCACACGACGCGCCACGCCGACGCGCGGCGCGTGTGAGGGCGACCGCGGCCCCTCCTCCACGGGGACGAGGAGTGGCGGACGGCGCACGCCGCTGCCGTCGTGCCGATGTCCGCCGGCGGGATCGGGCTCATCGTCGCCGCAGCCGCGGCGGTGTTCATCCTCGAGGTGCGGATGACGACGCCGACCCGCGATCGTTTGCTCTCGCCGACGGTCTCAGCCGCCGAACGTGAGGGCACCGCCCGCGAAAGACACGCCCGACGGCAGGTGCGCGCCGGAATCGGCACTGGTGACGGGCGCGTCGAGATCGAACGGGCCGACGGTACCGCCAGCGCCCGTGTACGACACGCTGTAGCGCCCGGGGAGCAGTGAGGCGTAGCTCGCCGCTGTCCCCACCTCGATCGTGAGGGCGTTCGACACGGTGACCCGACCGTCGCCGGCGGCCGACCGCAGGATCGTCGGCGTGCCCGACCATCCCGCGATGAGCGGTCGGTCTCCGCCGGCCATCACGAGATCCAGCTCACGGTCGTCCGAGCCCAGCCGGTAGTCGACCTGGACGTAGACGGTGCCCTCGTTCTCGGACGCGACCGCGATGCGCGCGTCGCGAGGACGCTCGACGGCCGACGAATAGAAGTCATCGGTCAACGCGTCGGCGGGGAAACTCGACCTGTCGGCGAGATACGTCGACGCCTGTTGCGCCTCGCCGTTCTCGAGGGCGGTCATGAACGCTTCGACGGTCTTCCGCTCGGCGGAGAACTCACCGCCGGCATCGGGTCCCCCGCTGCACGCGACGAGACCGAGTGCCAGCGAGATGATCGCCGTGCCCGTCATCGCCCGCCGCGCCGCGCGCCCGTTCCGATTCGACATGTGCCGCCCCCTGTCTCGCTGCAGTGTTGAAGTGCCCCCACCGCAACCTAGCAAGAGCGTCGATCGGCAAAGAGCAAAGAGGGGCCCGACATCATCCGGCTGCCCGCGGGCGCGTCACACGGGAAGCCGAGTCCCGCTGCGACCAAGTCGCACAGGTGACACTCAGGAAACTCCGGAGACCGCTAGTGTCCGAGGTATACGGCGTCATCAGCATCGTTTTTGGAGGATCCATGTCCGTCGAATACACCCGCCCCGCATCCGGACCCGTCCCCGGCCGCACCCTGGGCATCGTCGCGCTCGTCGTGGCGATCTTCTTCAACGTCATCGGCCTGATCCTGGGCATCGTCGCCCTCGTGCAGAGTCGCAAAGCAGGGCACAAGAACGGCTTCGCCGTCGCGGCGATCATCGTCGGAGCCGTCTTGACCGTGATCGGGATCATCGTGGCGATCGCGGTGATCTCGGCCATCGGCTTCGGCGCCGCCGCCTACCAGGCCTGCGAGGCAGCCGGCTTCACCGGCTCCGTCGTGGTGAACGGCACGGAGGTTGCCTGCAGCTCGATCGGCGGCTGACCGCCGGAGAACGAAGAACGGCCCGTCCCCGAGGGGCGGGCCGTTCTTCGTGATGGAGGGGCTGACGAGAATCGAACTCGCATCATCTGTTTGGAAGACAGATGATCAGCCCTTTCAGGGGTGCCTAGAGCCCCACTGATTCGCGAATTAGCGCGGTTCCCTCGCGTCATAACTTACCGCCAGAGCGCTCTGGATTGGCCACGGATTGTCCACGGCGCGCCCACGTCCATAGTCACTCTGACCCCGACAAGTCCCTGGTGTGAACCGATGATCGACGCAGACCGCATCCCTCGTCTGAGAGAGCGATGGGCCCGCGCGGAGGCGGCGTTCAGGGACGACCCGCTGTACGTGGTGGAGATGGCCGAGGACGCGGCCAAGGTCCACGCCAAACGCATGGCCGAGCGCGAGCGCGACGAGGTGGTCGCCATTGCCCGGGCGGAGCGTCAGGCGGTGCGACAGGCCGCACGGAATCAGCGCCTGGAGGCACGCCGTGCCCAGGCGCGGGAGAGCGCGGACCAACGCCGGGAAGAGGCGCGCCAGCGCGAGGAAGAACGCCAGGCACAGCGCGACGCCATGCGCGCGCTGGTGCCAGACTCCGCTGGGCTCAGTGACGCGGTCCTGCGATACCGGGCCCGCATGGCCGCGATGACGCCCGACGAGCAGAAGGCGTTCCACAAGGCAAAGAACGAGGCCTACGCGGCGAAGAGGACCGAGGAATCGGCGAGAGAGGGCCGGACGCCCGAGCAGGTCATGGAAGAAGGGCGACGCGAACGCCGACGAGCACAGGAGCGGGCACGCAGGGCGGTGATCACTCCAGAACAACGCCGCGCGAAGGATCGGGCCAAGAACGAGCGCCGCGTCGCTCATATGAGCCCGGAGGAACGAGCAGCGTTCTACCGCGCCGCCAACGTCAAGGCGTGGGCCAATCGCAAGACCGAGCGACAGGGCAATGTCGGGGGTACGCCGTAGCGTCTGCCCATGCCTTCCCGCCGCCTGACTCCGCGCGTAACGCTCGATGTCGCGATGTCGTCGGTCATCACGAGGAACCTCCGCACGACCAAGCCCGAGATCGTCATCGAGGAACTGCGTGCTCTCGCCGGGGCGGATGTCGACCTGCTGGGCGAGGTCGCGGGGCTCGCGTGCGGCTACTACCGCGATGCGCACTCTGAGGCGCTGTGCGACGCCCTGGAGGCCGAGATCGACGGCTTGGGCCCGTGGATCGAGCTAGGTGTGATGTCCGGAAAGGTTGTTGTCGATCCTGCGGATGGGCGGGGCTCCGATCGCGGAGTGGTGCCTGTGATGATTGTAGAAGTGCAACCAACCCGGCAGCGCCGCGCGGCGT